>JBKPQP010000176.1:0-8467 GCA_046734155.1 Actinomycetota bacterium
GTCTCCCGGTCCTACGAGGGGGACGGCTACTCGGCCGACAACTCGGTCTCGGTCACGATCCACGACGTGGCGAAGGCCGGCGCGATCCTCGACGCTGCGTCGAACGCCGGCGCCAACCACGTCTACGGCCCGACGCTTACGCGCTCCGACCAGGACGAGCTGCAGGCCAAGGCTCTCCGCCAAGCCGTCGACGACGCTCGTGCGAAGGCGCGCGTCCTCGCGGAGGCCGCAGGCGTCCAGCTCGGGAGCGTGACCGCGGTCACGGAGGGCGGAAGCGAACCGATGCCCGTCTACGGGGCAGCGCTCGCCGAGCGAACGCCCTCGGTCCCGATCGAGCCCGGCCAGCAGCAGACCCAGGCCACGGTCCGTGTGACGTTCGCGATCGGGTAGGCAACGGCCCGGCGCGGTGCTAGCTTCAAGCCGCCTTGCAGCGCCTCGCCGTCGCACTCGCCGCCGCCGCGCTCGTCGTCGCCCTGCTCGGCGCGACGCCGCTCGGAAACGCCGCGCAGAACACCGTCACGAAGGTGATGCGGGTGGGGAAGTCGTCGAAGCAGGCCCGCGGTCCGAGAGGCCCCCGGGGGCCCCGCGGCCTGCGCGGGTTCCAAGGCCCGCCCGGCGTCAAGGGCGACAAGGGCGAAACGGGCGGCCTGCCGAACGCCTTCGAGGCTCGGAGCGTGAACCCGGTCACAATCACCGGGACGAGCTCGGACGCCGCAACCACTGTCCTCGCGAGCGGCACGCTTCCGGCCGGGAAGTACTCGTTCAGCGGGCAGGTCTACCTCCAGGGAGGCGTCGACGCGATCATCTTCTGCCAGGCACGAGGCCCCGGCTCGGCAAGCCCTCGCCTCGGCGTGGCGGCGGCCCTGCATGTCGGGTCCGGTGTGGGCGCGGTGCGGCAGGGCACGATTCCGCTGGCCTTCGCGGCGACCTTCGCCGCCCCGGGATCGGTCTACGTCGGTTGCTGGGTCGACAATCCGAACCAGCCTCGACCGACGGCCGAGTCCTCGGATCTCGTCGCGCTGACGATCGGAAACCTCAGTGGTCCCTGAGGCGCCGCTCGAGCGAACCGAGCACGGTCTCGTGGCGCGAGCCAGCGGCTGGTTCGTCCTGAACGCGCGCGACGCGCGGTGGTGGTCGCGCCCCGGACGGCATTCGGTGTCGTTCACGGGCAAGGACGAGTGGGAGGCCGACACATACTTCCCGATGCTCGGCGTCAACCTCGCCGTGCTCGACCCGGGCGAGCCGAACTCGAACTACCACTGGGAGACCGAAGCCGAGGCGTTCCTCGTCGTGTCGGGCGAGGCGCTGCTGATCGCCGAGGGCCAGGAGCGGCCACTGCGCCAGTGGGACTTCGTTCACTGCCCCCCGAAGACGGAGCACGTGATCGTCGGCGCCGGCGACGGGCCGTGCGTTCTGATCGCCATGAGCTCGCGGCAGAACCAGGCCTTCGGGCCCTACGGCGAGTACGTTGCGAACGAGGTCGCCCGCAAGTATCGAGCGAGCCCGCGCGAGACGACCCAGGACGATTCCGCCGACTGGGAGGAGAACTTTCCAAGTTCGGAGCCTGCGAGCTACGGCGACGGCTGGCTGCCCGATTGACCGAACCGCCTTCGCAGGCCCGCGGCGGGCTTCGAGAGTTGCTCGCGGGGACGCCTGAGACAATCGCCGGGGCGGTCTACGGGACGATCATCGTCATGGCCACGCTCGTTGCGGGTGCGCCCGCGTTCAAGCACGACCTGTGGCACCTCGTCGCGATCGTTGTCGTCACGACCCTCGTCTTCTGGGCGGCGCACATCTACGCGCACGGGCTCGCGGAGAGCCTTCAGCTAGGAAGGCGGCTCACGAGGTCCGAGCTGGGGCAGATCGCCCATCGCGAGCGCGCGATGGGGCTCGCTGTCGTCCTGCCGGCGGTCGCCCTCGTGCTCGGCGCGCTGGGAGTGATCCGCGGTTCCCTGTCGATCTGGCTGGCGCTGGCAATCGGCGTCGCCGCGCTGGCGACCCAGGGAGTGCGCTATGCCCGACTGGAGCGCCTGAGCGCTTTGGGGACCACCGTCGTAGTCGGCCTCAACCTCGCGCTCGGTGTGAGCCTGGTGCTGCTGAAAGTGATTGTCGTGCACTGACACCTCTAGGATTCGGTCGTGCCTTACGCGGCGCGAGAAATTCGCCGCCCCGGTCGCGTTGGCAGGGTCGACGCTTGAGCGAGCAGCGACGCGTTCCGGCGGCGATTCGCAATGTCGCCTTCCCCGTCGCGCGCCGGGGCTACGACCGCCGCGCGGTCGATGCGTACGTCACCCGGATCAACCGCTTGATCGCCGAGCTGGAAGCGACGCGCTCGCCGCGCGATGCGGTGGAGCACGCGCTCGAGCGCACCGAAGAAGAGCGCAGCGCGATGCTCGTGCAGGCTCGCGAGACGGCAGCTCAGATCATCGACTCAGCCACGCGGGAGGCCGACGAGCTCACCAACGCCGCGAGGGCAGAGGCCGCGGACATCGTTGTCAACGCCAGCACGGCGGCGGACGGCGCGAAAGCCGACGCGGACGAGCACGTCGCGCAGGCTGGAGCCGAGGCGGAGCGGATCGTCGCGGACTCGCGTGCACAGGCCGCCGAGCAGGTGCGGCTCGCGCGGGAGGAGATCGAGAGCCTGCGCGCCGAGGCTCAGGCCTGGCTGGACGACCTCCGCACGGACACGGAGAACGTCTGGAACGAGCGCACCGATCTGGTCGATGACCTCCGCGAACTGGCCGCGCAACTTCAACAGGCGGTGTCGGAGTCCGGCACCCGCGAGCAATGAAATCGTCATACTCGTGACCATGAGCAGCGACGAAGCTGCTGGCCGGGCCCAGAACGGCAGTCAGACCCTTACGAACACGATCGAGGACGTCGACTTCCCCGTTTCGAGGCGGGGCTACGATCGCGAAGCCGTCGACGGTTATGTGAGCCGTGTCCGGGAAGTGGTGGCGCAGCTGGAGAAGACGCACTCGCCCGAGGCAGCGGTCAAGGACGCCCTCGAGAAGGTCGGCGAGCAGACGAAGAGCGTTCTCGAGAGCGCCGGGCAGAGCGCGGAACAGATCAAGGACGCCGCGCGTCGCGAGGCTGAAGAGAGCAGCTCCCGTGCAAAGAGCGAAGCCGAGAAGATCGTCGCCAAGGCGAACGCCGAGGCCAAGGAGACGGTCGGGAAGGCGCGGAAGGAAGCGGCGGAACATCTCCAGCGCACGCAGGACAGGGTGACCGCGCTGGAGCAAGAAGCCGAGGCTCGCCTGCGGGAGCTGGAGGCCGACACCGCAAACATCCGGCAGGATCGCGGCGCCCTGCTGGATGAGATCCGCCAGTTCGCGGGCCGGGTCGAAGACGTCGCGAAGGCGGCCGATGCCCGGTTCCCCCAGAAGCGGCAGAGCGAAGGCACCACGGACGATCAGGCCGACGAGGCCGACGAGGCGGAGCCCGCCGGCACACCTGCCACGGAGGAAGAGTCTGAAGGCTCGCCCAGCTAGAGCCTAAGCAGCCTGCTGTTCCGTCGCAGACGAGGGGATCGCCTCCTCCCGATGAGCGTGACCGAGGAGATGGCTGTGCGACTCCGTCCCGTAGCCGCCGGGGACCGGGATGTAGAACTCGGGATAGCCCCACATGCCGTGCTCCGCCACGTCCAGCCCGGCCGTCTCGACGTGCTCCTCGACGCGGATCCCCCAGAGCCGGTCGAGCGCCCAGAGGCAGCCGAACGAGAGCGTGAACGTGAACACCCCGACCGCGGCCAGCCCGAGCGCCTGCACGCCGAGCTGGTGGAAGCTCCCGGTGTAGAAGAGCCCGCCCGATCCGGTGGCGAGGTTGGACGCGAGTGCTGGAACGGCGAACAGACCGACCGCAAGCGTCCCCCAGACCCCGGCCATCCCGTGCACGGCGACCGCGCCGATCGGGTCGTCGATGCCGATGCGCTCGACCCAGAGCACGCCGACGACAGCGATGGAGCCGGCAACCGCTCCGATGATGACCGCCGACCACGGCGCCACGAATCCGCACGCGGCCGTGATCGCCACCAGCGCGGCGATGACGCCGTTCAGCATCATCGAGACGTCCGGCTTGCGAAGCACGAGCCACGCAGCGCCGATCCCGCCGAGCGCACCGGCCGCGGCGGCCACGTTCGTCGTCAACGCGACGTACGCGAAGTAGCCGACCTCGTGTCCCGTCACCACGCCCAACGTCGACCCCGGGTTGAACCCGAACCAGCCGAACCAGAGGATCAGCGTCCCGAGCACGGCGTACGGCATGTTGTGACCGGGAATCGGGTTCGCGCGCCCGTCGTGGCCGAACTTGCCGATCCGCGGGCCGAGGAGCAGCGCGCCCGCCAGCGCAGCCAGCGCACCCTGGTAGTGCACGACCGTCGAGCCGGCGAAGTCCTGCATCCCCTTCGAATAGAGCCACCCGCCCGAGTACCAGATCCAGTGCGAGACGACGGAGTAGAGCACCGTGAAGAAGGCGCCGAAGGCGAAGTAGACCCAGAGCTTCGCCCGCTCGGCCATCGCGCCCCAGACGATCGCCAGGGACACGCCTGCGAAGACGACCTCGAACAGGTACCCGGCGGAGCTCGGGATCGTCGAGAAGAACGTGAAGGGAGCGCTGCCGATCGAGAGGAACTCGTCCGTGGAGGGGAAGAAGCCGCTCGTTCCGATGAATCCGTTGCCGTTGCCGAACGCGATCCCGAAGCCGACGGCCCAGTAGACGATCGAGCAGAGGCCGAAGATGAGGACGTTCTTGCCGGCGATGTGCGCCGCGTTCTTCATGCGCGTGAGGCCCGCTTCGAGGAACGCGAACCCGGCCTGCATGAACATGACGAGCACGGCCGCGAGGACGACCCAGACGGTGTTGACGGCGATGACCAGATCGGAGTTCTTCATGCGACCTCCACCTCCGTGAGCGGGAGCCCCGTCCTGTTGTGCGTGACGTGCTCGATCGGCGATGTCCAGACGATCCCGTCGCCCGACTCGTGGCCCGAACGCGCGGCGTCGGCGATCGCGGCCACGACTGCCCGCGCGGCAGAGTCCTCCACGACGAACGTGAGCAGCGCCTTCGGTAGGAATCGCGACTCGAACACCCGGCCGCGGTATTCGTGCGTCACTCCGCGCTGCCGCCCGTGCCCGATCGCTTCGACCACGGTCACACCGACGTGCCCCGTCTCCGCCTCGACTGCGTCGATCACGGTTTCGACACGCTCTCGGATCACGATTGCTTCGACCTTCGTCATGTGATGCGCTCCGATCTCCGTTCGAGGACGACGACGTCCCTCCAGACGCCGTCCAGCTTTCCCAGACGCTCCTGTCTGCCTACGACCCGGAACCCGCACTTCTCGTGCAGCGCGAGGCTGGCCTCGTTCTCCGGGAAGATTCCGGTCTGGATCGTCCAGATCCCGGCCTCCTCGGTGCTCTCGAACAACCGCTCGAGCAGCGCACGCCCGATGCCGCGGCCCTGCCACTCGTCGTCCACGTAGACGCTGTGCTCGACGACGCCGCGGTAGCAGGGCCGCGACGACACGGGGTGCGCCGCGGCCCAACCGATTACCTGCCCGCCCTCGACGGCCACCCAGCGCTGGCCGAGGAGCTGCGAGCGGTCCCACGCTTCCCAAGAAGGAGCCTCGGTTTCGAAGGTCGCGTTCTTGCCGGCGATGCCCTGCTCGAAGATCGCGCGCACCGCCGGCCAGTCCTCCTCCCGAAGCTCCCTGATCTCCAACTCGCCTATGCGTCGAAGTAGAGGGCGAACTCGGCGGGGTGCGGCCTGAGCGCGACCATGTCGACCTCGTTCTCTCGCTTCCACGCGATCCAGGTCCGGATCAGCTCCTCCGAGAAGACGCCGCCCGCGGTCAGGAACTCGTGGTCCGCCTCGAGCGCGTCGAGCGCCTCCTCGAGCGAACCGGGCACCTGCGCGACTCGGCCCCGATCCTCTTCGAAGAGGTCGTAGTCGGCGGGCTCGCCCGGCTCTAGGCCTTTCTGGATCCCGTCGATCCCGGCCATCAGCATTGCCGCGAACGCGAGGTACGGGTTCGCCGCAGCGTCCGGGCAGCGAAACTCGACGCGCTTGGCCTTCGGCGAGTCCGAGTACATCGGGATCCGGATGCACGCCGAGCGGTTGCGCTGCGAGTAGACGAGGTTGACGGGCGCCTCGTAGCCGGGCACGAGCCGCCGGTACGAGTTCGTCGTCGGCGCGCAGAACGCGAGCAGCGCCGGCGCGTGCATGAGCAGACCGGCCACGTAGGCGCGTGCGAGCTGCGAGAGCCCCGCGTAGCCCGACTTGTCCGCCATCAGCGGCGTGCCCTGCTTCCAGAGCGACTGGTGCGTGTGCATGCCCGAGCCGTTGTCGCCGAAGAGCGGCTTCGGCATGAACGTCACGGCCTTGCCCGCCGCGCGGGCGACGTTCTTGACCACGTACTTGTAGGTCATGACCTGATCGGCCATGCGGGTCAAGGTCTGGTAGCGGAGGTCGATCTCGCACTGGCCACCGGACGCGACCTCGTGGTGGTGGAACTCGCACGGGATGCCGAGCCGCTCGAGCGTCAGCACCATCGCTGAGCGCAGGTCGTGCAGCGTGTCGTGCGGCGCGGGCGGGAAGTAGCCCTCCTTCTCGCGGATCGTGTTCCCGAGGCCTGGCTTTCCGGAGTTCCAGTGGCCTTCAGCGGAGTCGAACGCGTAGTGCGAGTGGTTCGGGCCCAGGTCGTAGGAGACCTCGTCGAAGACGAAGAACTCGCACTCGGGTCCTACGTAGGCGGTGTCGGCGATGCCCGTCTCGTTCAGGTAGGCCTCGGCGCGCCTGGCCACGCCGCGCGGGTCGCGCTCGTAGCCCTCTCGGGTCACCGGGTCGGCGATCTCGCAGATCAGCGAGAGTGTCGGCGCCTCGGTGAAGGGGTCGAGGATCGCGCTCGCCGGATCGGGCATGAGCAGCATGTCCGACTCCGAGATTCCCTGCCAGCCGCGGATCGACGACCCGTCGAACCCGAGGCCCTCATCGAACGCCGACTCGTCGAACGAGCCGATCGGGAGCGTCATGTGCTGCCAGCGCCCGAGCAGGTCGCAGAACTTCAGGTCGACGAGCTGCGCCTGCGTCTGTCCGGCCCACTCGATCGCCTCCCGCGCGGCGGGAACCTCCTTGCCCCCGTTCGCGATGTAGTGCTTCGTCTCCGCCTCGGCCATTCCGTCCTCCTTTCGGACCACCAAAAAAGCCCCGGGACTGCCGAGAGTCCCGAGGCCCCATTGCCTCGCCGCTCGCCTCCTGCGGCGAGCACCTGCAGCCAATTTAAGGACTCGATCGGACGGAGGCAACCCTTGTGCTGTCCGGCTCGTGTGGGTACCCTGAGCGCCGCGATGTTGCGCCTCGGCTGAATCCGGTTTCCGCGCGCACTGGCCACGAACCACGCTGGTGCGCCAGTTCCGCGTTCCTTCGAGCCGAGTCTGGAGCAACACGTGTCAGCAGTAGAAGTCGAAAATTTGCGCAAGGAGTTCCGCCGCTCGGACGGTCGGCGCTCCGGCCTGCGCCGCCGTCGCGAGCGCGTCGAGGCGTTGCGTGGGATCAGTTTCGAGATCGCCCGCGGCGAGTGCGTCGCGATCCTCGGCCAGAACGGCTCGGGCAAGTCGACGCTGGTCCGGCTCCTCTCGACGCTCCTGCTCGAGGATGGCGGCAGTGCGAAGATCTTCGGCTACGACATTTCCGACACGCGGGCCGTTCGCCGGCTCGTGAACCGCGTCTCGGTCGAGGCGTCGTTCTTCAAGAAGATGTCGTCGACCGAGAACCTGTCCTACGCGGCCAGGTTCTACGGGCTCACGGCCGGCCAGACGCGTGACGAGATCCCGCGCATCCTCGAGCGCGTCGGCTTCCCGGCCGCACGCCGCAACGAGGCGATGGAGGACCTGTCACGCGGGATGCAGCAGAAGGTCGCGCTCGCCCGCGCACTCCTGACGCAGCCGATCCTGCTTCTGCTCGACGAGCCGACGACGGGTCTCGACCCGCGCTCGAAGCTCGAGGTGCAGGACTTCATCCGCGAGATCCGCGCAACCCACGACGCGACGATCCTGCTCTGCACGCACGACCTCGACGAGGCGGAGGCGCTGGCGGACCGGGTCGGCATCCTCGACGACGGCCGCCTGCTCAGTCTCGAGCCGGTCGACGAGCTCAAGGCCCGCTACGGCGCCGAGACGCTCGAGGAGGCGTTCTTCGCAGCGACCGGACGCTCGTTCGAGGACGAGAAACCCGAGGAGGACGACTGATGCCGGAAGGCGCAGCAGCAACCCTCCGCCACGAGCTGATCGGCCTCGCGGGCGTCGTCGAGCGCAACCTGTACCTCGTCAAGCGCTACATCTGGTGGGACGTCGCGTTCTTCATCTGGACGGTCGCGAACACACTCACGATCGTCTTCATCGCCAAGGGCATCGAGGCCGGCGGCGGGAAGATCGACGTCAACGAGGTGACGACCGTCCTGCTCATCGGGGCA
>JBKPQP010000177.1:0-9693 GCA_046734155.1 Actinomycetota bacterium
CAGTTCTACGGCGGAAAGATGGGCATCGACGCGACCCACAAGGGGCCCGACGAGGGCACACGTGAGTGGCCCGAGGAGATCGTCATGAGCGACGAGATCAAGATGCTCGTCGACCGCCGCTGGGCCGACTACGGCATCGGCGCGGAGCCTCAGGAGACGAATGGCGCGCAGAAACGGTCGTTGCGCCAAATGCTACGTCGTTGACGCTGACCCGTAGGCCCTATTGAATCCTCGCCGAGACGTGGATCCGCACGAGGGTCAGGGCACTTCCCACGAGCCGACCCCGACCATTTGGCCGGTCGGCTTCGCCGTTGGCGTCGCCTGCATCTTCGTCGGCCTGATCATCAGCAAGATCGTTCTCGTAGTCGGCGTCGTCATCGCCGCGATCTTCGGCATCCTCTGGATCCGCGACGCTACGAAACCCTTCCGCGGCGAGGAGGCCGCGCCCGACGCCGAGCCGCCTCCGGCCCCGCTGCGACCGCCGGGAACCCGAGCCGCCACCGGCCCCGACCCCGGTGAGGGCGAGATCGTCCGCTACCCGCGCTCGAAGTTCCTCGAGGCGGCGACACTCGGCCTGGGTGGGCTGATCGGCGTCATCGTCACGGCGCCCGTGCTCGGCTTCACGGTCCTCCCGCCATTCATCAAGCAGGGCCACCCGAGGATCGACGTCGGCGCAATCGAGGACTTCCCTGAGAACAAGTTCGTGATCGCGACCTATCTGCTGAAGCCGGAGGACGGCGAGGTCTCGCGACGGACGGCATATATTCGGAACAACGGCTTCCTCGGCGACAGCCCGAGCTTCACGATCGTCTCCAACCGCTGTGTCCATCTCGGCTGTCCGGTCCAGGTGAACGGGTTGCCGCTCGCCGACGAGACGAAGACCGAACGGACGGCGGGCAACAACGTCGTCACAAGGATCCCGACCGCAGCGGCCGCAGGCTTCGGCTGCCCGTGCCACGGCGGTCAGTACGACACAGAGGGCAACCGTACGGCCGGTCCGCCGGTTCGCGCGCTCGACCGTTACGAGTTCGCGATCGTCGACGGGCGCCTGCTCCTCGGCAAGACGTTCGCGGTCTCCGAGGTCGACGGGACTGGCGCCGAGGCCAAGATCCACACGTACCCGCTCGCCGGCCCCGGCCAGCACGTCGACGGGCCCGAGGCCTGGCTCTACCCGGTGCAGCCGCCCCGCTAATGGCGAACAAGAAACAAGGGCGCAGTCACCAGCTCCTACAACTTCTGCTCTACCCGCTCAACTGGCTCGAGGAGCGGACGTCCGCACCTGGCCTCTCCGGGATCGTCGGCGGGGTCAAGTACTTCCTCTTCCGCAATGTCCCGAGCGACATCAGCTGGGGGAACACGCTCGGCTCGGCCGCGCTGACCGCGTTCATCGTGCAGACGGTCACCGGCGTGATCCTTGCCATGTACTACAAGCCCGATCCGAACTCGGCGTACGAGTCGATCCGGCACATCACCGACGACCTCTGGGCCGGCTGGCTCGTCCGCGGCATGCACCGCTGGGGCGCGAGCGTCTTCATCATCCTGCTCTTCCTGCACATGGGCCGCGTGTTCCTGTACGGGGCCTACAAGTACCCGCGCGAGCTGAACTGGATCGTCGGTGCACTCATTCTCGTCCTGGGGATGCTGGAGGGGTTCTTCGGCTACTTGCTGCCCTGGGACCAAACCGCCTACTGGGCGACGGTCGTCGGTGTCAACCTGCAGGCGACCGGGCCCTTCGTAGGGCCTTTCCTGGGCCCTGTCCTCCAGGGCGGGCACGACATCGGCCCGGACACGTTGGCCCGCTTCTATTCGCTGCACATGCTCGTTCTCCCGGGCGCGCTAATCGCTCTCATCGGGCTGCACCTCTGGCTCGTCGTGCGCATCGGCGTCAGCTCGCCGCCCTGGTCCCCGGACGAGTTCGGACGGCCGCGGCCCGGGCCCCCGCCCGCAGAGAGGAAGGGGCTCGTGACGCCCGCGCCTCGAAACGGGCTCGCTACGCCCGCTCCGAGAGCAGGAGTGCGGAAGCGATGAATCGACGGCAAGAAGAACGCCGCGCCTACTACGCGCGCTACAAGAAGGACGTCAAGGAACGCGGGAGGCCCTTCTTCCCGGTCGCGATGTTCCACGACACGGTCATGAGCCTGCTCGTCGTATGCGTGATCGTGGCCCTGGCGGTGATCTGGAAGTACTCGACGCCGCACGAGGATCCGAGCTCGTCGGGCTGGCTCGGGAAGCTCTACGACGAAAAGGCCGATCCCGGGACGACGAACTTCGTCCCGCGGCCGGACTGGTACTTCTACTTCCTCTTCTACCTCCTGCGGATCTTCAAGTGGCCCGAGTCCGTGATCCTCGGCACGGTCTTGATTCCGACGATCCTGGTCCTGCTCCTGATCGCGCTGCCGTTCATCGACGTCGGGCGCGAGCGGCGGCCGCTGCGGCGGCCGGTGGCGATGACAGCCGCGATCCTCGTGATCATCTCGATGGGCACGCTGACGTACAAGGGCGCGACCGCGAAGGAGCCGCTGGCAGCCGAGAACCTCGTGCTCGTTCCGCAGTGGGCGGCGAAGCAGGGGTTCTCCGACAATCCGACGGCCGTCGACGGAGCGAAGATCTTCGCGCAGGTCGGCTGTATGAACTGCCACACGTACGAGGGCGCGGGGACGTCCAACCTCGGCGCACCAGATTTGACGACGATCGGGAAGACGTCGAACCGCGGTGTCGCCGGCTTTGCCGACTACGTCTCCGACCCGTCGAAGTTCGGCAACAACGTGATGCCGCACTTCCAGGATCTCGGAGCCGACAACCTGCGCAAGCTCGGCACCTTCCTCCAGTCCTCGGGCACGTGTAACCCGAAGTCGAGCGACTGCCCCGCTGCGGGCGGGCAGTAATGCGCGTCTTTCTGGGGATTACGGGCGCTTCCGGGGCGCCGTATGCAGCGCGCCTCGTCGAGTCGCTCGCGGCGGCCGAGGTCGAGGTCGGCCTCTGCGCGTCGCCCGCAGGGATCCAAGTGCTCGCGACCGAGTTGTACGGCGATCCCCGTTTACCCCGGGACGAGGTGCTGGCGCGCTTCACGGAACGCGCTCGCGGCGCGGTGACGGTTTTCGACCCGCACGACTACTCGGCGCCGTACGCGAGTGGGTCCGCGCTCGTGGACGGGTACGTCGTGTGCCCATGCTCGATGGCAACCGCGGGGACAATCGCGACCGGGGGCGAGGCGAACCTCATCCACCGCGCCGCAGGAGTGGCTCTCAAGGAGGAGCGGAAGCTCGTGCTCGTTCCGCGCGAGACGCCCTTGTCGACGATCCACCTCGAGAACCTGCTCACGCTGCGCCGCGCGGGAGCGACGATCCTCTTCGCCGCGCCGGGCTTCTACCACGGAGCCGAGACCGTGGCCGACCTCGTCGATTTCGTCGCCGGCCGTGCGCTCGCGCAGCTCGGGCTCGAGCAGACGCTCGTCAAGCCGTGGGGCGACGAATGAGCGTGAAGAGCGGGACGCTTCCGTCCGAGGGCGTGCGGTCGATGTTCGACCGGATCGCACCGGTCTACGACGCGATGAACCGGCTGATGACGGCCGGCTTGGATCAGCGCTGGCGCCGCGAGGCCGCCGAGGCCGTGGTGCGGCCGGGTGACCGGGTGCTCGACTCCTGCTGCGGGACCGGCGATCTCGCGATCGCCGCAGCGGCTGCAGGCGGGAATGTCACCGGGATCGACTTCTCGAAGCCGATGCTCGAGCGTGCACGCAGCAAGGCGCCCGACATCGAGTGGGTCGAGGGCGACGCGCTCGCGCTCCCGCTCGCCGACGAGACGTTCGATTCGGCGACGGTCGGTTTCGGGGTCCGCAACCTGTCCGAGCTCGACAAGGGCCTGCGCGAGCTCCGCCGAGTGCTCCGTCCGGGCGGCCGCCTTGCCATCCTCGAGATCACGCGGCCAAGGGGACTGCTCGCCCCGTTCTACCGGCTCTGGTTCGACGTCCTCATCCCGGCCGCCGGAAAAGTCTTGCCAGGCGGCTCCGCCTACACGTACCTTCCGGCCAGCGTGCGTCGCTTTCCAGACCCGGAAGGACTCGCGAAGCTGATGGACGAGGCGGGTTTCGGCGAGATCCGCTGGCGCCTGTTCGCAGGCGGGATCGTCGCCCTGCACACGGGAGTCGCACGGTGAGCGCGCTCGCGACCGTCCGGGCCGCGCCAGGGCTCGACGTGTACCTCGAGGAGCTCGAAGACCGGCTCGCAGTGGCGGTCGGCGCACGGCCAGGGCTAGTCGCCGAAATCGGCGCCGAGGCACTCGCGTCGGGCGGGAAGCGGCTCCGCCCGCTGCTCGTCTTCTTGACGGCGGACCCCGAGGCCGAGAGCCCGGTCGCCGCCGGAGTCGCGATCGAGCTCGTGCATATGGCAAGCCTCGTCCACGACGACCTGATCGACGGCGCGCAGCTGCGTCGCGGGCGCGCGTCGGTCTGGTCCGCCTACGGCGCGGATGCGGCGCGGGCCGGCGGCGTCTACCTCTTTGCGCGAGCCTTCGCGGAACTCGCGGAAACCGGAGACGGGAGAGCCGTAGCGATCCTGGCCGATGCAGCGCTCGCTCTCGTCCGCGGCGAGGGAATGGAGCGCGCTCAGCGCCGCCGCCCCGACACCACGGTCGACGAGTATCTGACCCGCTGCACGCTGAAGACGGCGAAGCTCTTCGAAGCGGCCTGCCTCCTGTCCAGCCGCCGCCGGGAGCTCGGCGAGTTCGGGCTGGCGCTCGGCATCGCGTTCCAGATCGTCGACGACTGCCTCGACTGCGCCGGCCAGACCGTCGAGACGGGGAAGATCGCGGGCACCGATCTGCGGGAAGGAATCCCGACCCTGCCGCTCCTGCTCGCGGCCCAGGAGGACGAGGTCGTCCGAAACGCGCTCGCAGGCGGACCGCTCGAAGGCGCGCTGCTCCGAGTCGCCGCCAGCGGCGCGATCGAGGTGGCCCGGCAGGTCGCACGCAGGTATGCCGAGCGGGCACTCGCCTGTCTCGACGGCCTCGAGGCGCGCGATGAGCTCGAGGCGATCGCCGAAGCCGTGGTAGACAGGACTGCGTAGATGGCGATCCTCGACCACACCTCGACGCTCGAGCGCATCCGCGAGAAGGTCGTCTCCGGCGAGCGGCTCGATCTCGAAGACGGGCTCCTGCTCATGGAGTCCGACGACATCCTCACGCTCGGTGAGCTTGCCGACCTCGCGCGCCGCCGGCGAGGCGGTGGCGACGAGGTCTACTTCGTCCAGAACCTGTACCTGAACCAGACGAACGTCTGCCGCGTGAAGTGCAAGTTCTGCGCGTTCGCGGTCACGCAGAAACAGGAGGGCGCGTACACGTACACCGCCGAGGAGCTCGTCGAGGACGCGCTCCGCCAGCGCGAGCTCACCGGCTTCACCGAGATCCACATGGTCGGCGGCGAGAGCCCGCATGTCGACTTCGACTACTACGTCCAGATCGTCGCGCAGCTGCACGAGGCGATGCCGGACGTGCACCTGAAGCTGTTCACGGCGAGCGAGATCCACCACATGTCGACGCTCGGCGGCCTCACGCACGAGCAGGTGTTGCGCGAACTGCGCGACGCCGGCCTGGGCTCACTGCCCGGCGGGGGCGCCGAGGTCTTCGCGGATCGTGTGCGTCGGCTCGTCGCGCCCGGAAAGGAGCACCCGGACAACTGGTTCGACGTCCATCGCACGGCGCACGGCCTCGGCATCCCGACCCACTGCACGATGCTCTATGGGCATGTCGAGACGTACGCCGAGCGGGTCGACCATCTGCTGCGGCTACGGGAACTCCAGGACGAGACCGGCGGCTTCCTCGCGTTCATCCCGCTCGCGTTCCATCCGGAGAACACGGTCTTCGAGCAGCGCGGCTGGAAGCACACGGCCGCTTCGGACGACCTGAAGCTGATCGCGGTCTCACGGCTGCTGCTCGACAACATCCCGAACATCAAGGCCTACTGGATCATGATGGGCCTGCCCCTGACGCAGATTGCCCTGCATTTCGGCGCAAACGACGTCCAGGGGACCGTCGTCCGCGAAGAGATCTTCCACGCGGCCGGCGCGCAGACGGAGACCGAGCAGAAGATCGACGAGCTCGTGCGCGTCGTGCGCGAGGCCGGCCGCATCCCGGTGCAGCGCGACACGCTCTACAACGAGCTGCAGCGGTGGGACGACTGATGCAGAGCCGGCACGATCGGTCACAGACACGCCCGCGCCGCGCGCATAGCCTGAGCGGCAGGGGCGCGGTCAGTGGGGTCCCCAGTTCACGCGCGCGGACCTCAAGAGCGTGGTCGCGGCCGTGATCCGGCTCGGCCGCATCTCGTACGTGAACATGGCGCCGGTCTTCCACCGGCTCGAGGCCGAGGTCGAGGAGGTGACCGGCGTCCCGACCGAGCTCTCGCGCAAGCTGCTCGCCGGCGAGGTCGACGTAGCGCCGATCCCGTCCATCGAATGGGCCCGCAACGCGGCCAAGCTGCGCCTCCTGCCGCGCCTCTGCGTCTCCTCCCAGGGCGCCGTCGACTCGATTCAGCTCGTCTCGCCGAAACCGATCGACGAGATCCTCTCCATCGCCGTCACGCCCGAGAGCGCGACCTCGGTCGTGCTGGCGCGGATCCTGTTCCCGAACGCGACGCGCGTCCCGCTCGAGCGGCCCGCGGACGCCAAGCTCCTGATCGGCGACGCGGCGCTGCGGAGCGCCTTCGAGGACCCGACGCCGCACCACGACCTAGGGCGCCTGTGGACCGAGCGCACGGGCCTGCCGATGGTGTTCGCCGTCTGGGCCTGCGCCGACCCGCCGCCCGCAGGGGTCGAGGAGCTCGAGGACGCGCTCGTCGCGTCCGTCCGCCGTGCGCGCTCCGAGCCGGAGGTGCTCGCGCACGAGGCGATGGACCGCTACGGCTATCCGGCCGGGTTCCTCGCCCGCTACTTCGAGAAGCTGCGCTACCGCTTCGGCCCGCGAGAGCGCGCTGCGCTCTTCACCTTCCTCGAGCTGGCCCGCGACGCGGGAGAGCTCGACCGCGTCCCGAACCTGAGGTTCGTCTACGGCGAGGCGGTGCCCGCGTGAGGGGCGGGCTGCTCCTCGGTGCGGGCGTCGTGCTCCTCCTTGCAGTCGCCTGCGGAGAGGACAAGACGCAGTACTCGTACACCAAGAGCGTCGGCTGCCTGAAGGGCGTAGGCAAGACCGAGACCAGCGGGCGAGGACAGACGGCCGTCCGCGTCACCACGAACGACTCGAAGACGTTCGACCTCCTCTTCCTCCCGAACGGCCAGCCGGCGAAGAACTACGCGAAGCGGCTCAATGTCACGAACGGCATCCTGCACACGAAGGGCAACGTGATCGTCTACGGCCATCAGACGGGGAACGGGCCGGACGTGACCACCGACGACATGGACGAGGTCGAGAACTGCCTGGGGTGACCGCACCGATCCTCCAAAAGGCGCTGGACGGAGAACGCATCGCCGACGACGAGGCGCTCGCGCTCCTCGAGTCGAAGGACCTGGTTGCCGTGGGGAAGGCAGCGGACGAGCTCCGCGCGCGCAGGACGGACCCCGGACGCATCACGTTCATCATCGACCGCAACGTCAACTACACGAACGTCTGCGTCACCGACTGTGACTTCTGCGCCTTCTACCGCAGGCCGGGCGACCGCTCCGAGGGCTACCTGCTCCCGAAGACAGTCATCTACAAGAAGGTCGAGGAGACGCTCGCGATCGGCGGCACCGGCGTTCTCATGCAGGGGGGGCACCATCCGGATCTCGGGATCGACTACTACGAGGACCTCTTCCGTTCGCTCAAGGAGCGCTACCCGATCCACCTGCACGCGTTGTCGCCGCCCGAGATCCAGCACATCGCGCGCCGCTCGAAGCTGACCGTCCCCGCCACGCTCAGCAGGCTCCGTGACTCGGGCCTCGACTCGATCCCCGGCGGCGGCGCCGAGATCCTCGTGGACCGCGTCCGCGACATCATCGCGCCCAAGAAGACGAAGACTGCCGACTGGCTAAGCGTCATGCGCCATGCCCACCGGCTCGGCATGTCGACGACCGCGACGATGATGTACGGCCACGTCGAGACGCTCGCCGAGCGGATCGAGCACATGCGCCGCATCCGCGAGCTCCAGGACGAGACGCGGGGCTTCCGCGCGTTCATCTCGTGGACGTTCCAGCCCGAGGGCACGCGGCTGGCGCCGCTCGTCACGCATCATCCGACGTCGTTCGAGTACCTGCTTACGCAGGCCGTGAGCCGCATCTACCTCGACAACGTCGACCACATCCAGTCGAGCTGGGTCACGCAGGGCATGAAGGTCGGCCAGGTCGCGCTCGAGTTCGGCGCCGACGACCTCGGGTCGGTGATGATCGAAGAGAACGTCGTCTCGGCCGCAGGCACGACCCATCGCGCATCGACGGACGACTTCATCCGTGCGATCAAGGCGCTCGGCAAGACGGCCGTGCAGCGCGACACGCTGTATCGCGACGTCCGCGTCTGGAACTAGACCGCGCGCCAAGGGTTCCGCTAGCCTCGTCGCGGGTCAAATGCTGCGCAGAATCCTGATTGCCGCCTTGCTCGCGGGCGTCTTCGTGCCGACGGCCGGTGCGGCCGGGGTTTCCCTCGCGCCGGGGATCACATACACGCGGCAGCTCGTCTTCACGCCGCACGGGCCTGAGGTCGTCCACGTCATGACGGTCCCCAAGCCCGGAGGCCTCTATGCACTGCATCCGGTGCTCTCGAACAACTCGGTTCTCGGACGGGAGACCGTGACGTCGATGCAGAAGCGCCTCTCGTCGACCGCGACCGTCGGCGGCGTCAACGCCGACCTCTACACGTGGAACGACGGCACCCCAAATGGGATGTTCATGGACTCGGGCCAGATGACGACCGCTCCGTTCCCGAAGCGCTCGACCGTCGGGGTGACGACCGACGGCCGGCTGCTCGTCGACCAGGTCGCGATGATCTCCACGTGGCAGGGGTCGAGCCAGCGGCGGCCAATGACCGGGCTCAATCAGCCCGCCGGCCCCGAGGGCGTCTCGCTGTTCACGTCCGCGTGGGGGCCGACTACCCCCGGCGCAAGCGACACGATCGAGGTCGTGCTCAATTCCTTCCCGTCTGTCACTCCGCTCACGGACCTGACCGGAACCGTCGTCGCCGCGAAGCCGGCGGGCGGCACGCCGATCCCGCCCGGCGGCGCCGTGCTCGTCGGCCGTGGCGCGTCCGCAGGCCGGCTTGCGACCGAGGCGCCGGTCGGACAGCAGATCACGGTCCGTCTCGTCCTTCGTCCCCAGTGGAGCGACGTCGGCGATGGGGTCGGAGGCGGGCCGCTGATCGTCCGGAACGGACGGCCGATCTTTCGCGCGATGGAGCAGTTCACAGGCACCCAGCTGTCGCTCCGCCGCGCACGAACCGCGGTCGGCCAGCGGGCCGACGGCAAGATCGTCCTCGTCGCGGTCGACGGCGCGCTGCCGGGCTACAGCACCGGCATGACGAACTTCGAGCTCGCGCAGCAGCTCGTACGGCTCGGCGCGGTCACCGCGAGCGCTCTCGACTCGGGCACGTCGACGACGATGGCGTTCGACGGGAAGCTGATCAACCGTCCGTCCGATCCCGGCGGCGAGCGGGGAATCGCAGACGGCTTGTTCGTCTTCTACTACGGCGTTCAGGCGCCAGCGCCGACGACGGACGTCCTCTCGCCGAACGGCGACG
>JBKPQP010000178.1:0-3138 GCA_046734155.1 Actinomycetota bacterium
CGTGCCCGCCGGGACCGAGCACGTCTTCGTGGGCGCGGGCGAGGAGCCGTGCGCCGTCCTCATGACCGGTGTGCGGGAGCAGCCGGAGACGCTGCTCTATCCGAAGTCGGAGCTCGCGGCCCGCTACGGCGCGAGCGCGGAGGAGACGACGCCCGACCCGCAGCAAGCGTACGCGCCGTACGAGCGGCCCGAGCCCCGGCGACCGGAGTACTGGGACCGCCTGCCGTGGGCCCGGCCCGCCTGATCGCTCCGCTCCTCGGCTCTGCCGTCGACACCTGGGCCACGGTCGCAGTCGCCATCGGCACGATCGGAGCAGTCGCCTACGCGCTGTTCCGAGATCTCGTCGTAACTCCGCGCCGGCGGCCCAAACTGGAGCTTCGCTTCGACAACGCCGGCAACGACCAAATCATCGTTGGGAGTGCCGGCGGGTTCGACGTGGCATACGTCCGACTGCGTGTGGCGAACCGGCCCGGCAAGGACACAGCCGACGACGTGGTCGTGATGGTGACCGAAGTCCGTCCGCTTGGTAAGCCAGAGGCCGACGCGACGCCGATCCACCTCCCGCTGATCTGGTCGGGGACTACCCCTCCACGCACGGTCTCCGCACTACACCCCGGCTCCGCGCGGCACATCGACCTCATGCACTGCGACCTGGCCGGCGACGGCGAAGGCCGACTCCAACTCGACCTCGATCCGAAGCCGACCGGCGGCCGGGACCTCCTCGAGCCCGACGCGTACGAGATCTCGATCGAGATACGCGGCCGAAACGCGGACGCTCTGCGCTACGTCATCCCCTTGTCGTGGGACGGCGCGTCGTCTGACCAGGCTGCGCTGTGGGACCACCTCCGCCTCGACTCACCGCGAAGGGTGCCTTGATCGCAGGTGAAAGACCGGAGAGCCCGCATAGTCCGGGCTCTCCGGTCAACCGAAGCAGCTAGCCGTCAGCGATGTCGCGGTGGAACACCTCGTGCAGCATGGTGCCCGCGCCCTTGCCCTTGTCCTGCCAGTGGCGGAACAGGAGCGCCTGATGCCGCGCAGCCGTGTAGTTGAAGTTGAACTTGCAGTCCGAGCTGTTCTCGAAGCACGAGAAGGTGGCGTTCGGCCCGAAGAAGGTCGTCAAGAAGACATCGGTGAACCCGCAGGTGGGGCCGGTGCAGGTGGCGTGGGGATCGAACGTCCCGCCGGTAACCGTCCCCCGCAGGAAACCGACCAACTTCCCCTCCACCCCAGCGCGGACGGTCTGACCGTGGCGGCCCGTCGTGTCGCAAGCGCCAGGGCTCACCCCGGCGAGAGTGACGAACCTTCCTCGATCACGCCGCGTGAGGGTGTACGAGCCGTCGGCGTTGGCCTTCACGACGAATGTCCGCGTCACGTGGTCATTCGCCCAGGCCGCGCCGCAAGACCCGTTGTCCGTCGTGTCCACGACGAACGTCAACTTCCCATGTCTCGCGTTCGGAGGCTTGGAACTCGCCTTCTTGCTATGCGGACCCGGGTGGGCCAGCGCGGCAGCCGTCACCAGCATTGCGCCGAGGGCCACCGTCGAGAGAATCGTCAATCGCTTCACAGCTCTCCTTCCTTTCACGGTTTTCCTTCGTCTTCTTCCCTGCCGGCGACGGAATCCCGCCTCTGGTCGAACTCCTTACAAATTCCTTGCAATCGATGTGGCCGCTAAGCCCTGTGATCGGCTCGGCGTAGGCCGGGCTTTATCCCTCTGACGCCCGGGTCGCCCGCCGGAGCGAGCCGGCGAGAGCGAGCGCGACCACGAGGGGCAGGAGCCACCACGCATCGACTCCGAGTGCGGTTAGGAGCCCGGTCACACCGAGCCCGATCGCAACCGCAGCAGCGACGACCCAATCGTCGCCCACGATGAAGTCCCACCAGAAGCGCCCAAAGGCTCGAATCTGCTTCATGCGGCAGCCCCCTGGGCGATGGCACCGACTCGCTGTCGGCGGAGCAGTCGAACCAGACCGAAGGACAGCAAGCCGACAAATGCGATCACGCCGATCAGGGACAGCTCGTCGCCGGGCCAGTCGACCCCGGCGCCCTCAGCCGCCCAGAAGCAGCCGAAGCTCGTGAGGAGCAGCCCGACCGCGAACTTGATCGTGTTCTCCGGCACGCGCTCGAGCGGCTTTCGCACGAGCACGCCGACGACCACGACGACCACGACCGCGGCGGCCGCGCCGGCGATCGCGACGTCCCATCGACCCTGGCCCGCTCCGAAGCCGATCACGATGAAGACGACCTCGAGCCCCTCGAGCAGGACGCCCTTGAACGCGACCGTGAACGCGTACCAGTCGAGGCCCGCACGCTGCTCGACTCCCGCCGCAGCCGCCCGATCCTGCTCCTCGCGGAAAGCCTCGTCTTCGTCGTGGAGCGCCTTGTAGCCACTTGCGCGCAAGATCGCCTTGCGCAGCCACTGCAGCCCGAAGACGAGGAGCAGCGAGCCGACGACGAGGCGCAGGCCGTCGATCGGGATGCGGCTCAGGGCCGGGCCGAGGACCGCGATCAGCGCGGCGAGCACGACCAGCGCGGCCCCGACGCCGATCAACGTCGAGCGCCAACCGCGCACGACCCCGACCCCGAGCACGATCGTCAGCGACTCGACCGCCTCGACTCCGCTCGCGAGAAATGCACCGAGACCGAGAAGGAGCGTGCCGCTCACGTCGTCCCCAACTCTGTATCGCCGGGAGCGCGGTCCGGATGACTTCCGCTGCCCTCATCCTCGTGCTGCCTCGCCCGCGAGTAGGCCGTCTTCACCATCGCGCGGCCGTTCGTCCAGCCGAAGACGCTCAGAACGAGGATCAAGGCAAGGCTGATTCCCCAGGCCGTCGAGACCAGTTGCTGGGCGACCGAGTACGCCGTCGCGGTCTGGGGATCGGTGTAGTCCTTGAGCGCGACGACCGCGATCCCCTGGTTGACCCCTGCGCCGCCGGGTGTGGCAGCCACGTTGCCCGCGATCGAGTTGCCGGCCACGACGTGCATGACCGAGTTGAACGAGACCGGAATCGCGAAGGCGGCGAGCATGATCGCGATCACGCCCAGCCGCGCGAGGTAGCTGACGAAGCAGGGCAGGACGACCTGGACGAGGTACTTGCGCGGGGTCGAGAGGATCGCGCCGCCCTGCTTCGCCTCGAGCCA
>JBKPQP010000179.1:0-9182 GCA_046734155.1 Actinomycetota bacterium
GAGCTCAGGAACCTTGACGCGCGCGAAGCGCTCCTCGGCCGTCTTCGGATCCCGGACGAACACGCCGAGCGAGAGTGAGAGAGCCGAGATGTACGGGAACGGCTGGCCGGGGCCGACCGCAAGCGGCGTCAAGACGGGATAAATCTCGCGCTCGAAAAGGGAGGCGAGCTCGTCGAGCTCCTTCTCCGTGCAGTCGGCGATCCGGCCGATCCGGATTCCTTCCTTCTCGAGCGCAGGCAGGAGCTCCTGCCGCCAGAGCTCGGACTGCTCGGCCGTCAGCGCGACGACGCGCTCACGGATCTCGGCAAGGGCCTGCTGGGGAGTGCGCCCGTCCGGCGAGTGGACGGTGAGCCCAGACACCTCCTGGCCCATGAGGCCGCTGACGCGCACAGCGAAGAACTCGTCGAGGTGCTGGGAGAATCGCGAACAGAACTTCAGGCGCTCGAGGAGCGGGAGGCGCGGGTCGGCCGCGAGCTCGAGGACGCGCTCGTTGAAGTCGAGCGAGGACAGCTCACGGTTGAGAAACCGTTCCGGCCCCTCGACGGAGGCCTTGTCCTTCTCCACGGTCGTCACTAGCTCGACCGTGCCTCGAGTGTCGACTCTCCCTTTGGTTGCGCTTCGAGTTTGTAGCCCACTCCATACCGAGTGTGAACGAATGAGTGTCTCGGTGCACGCCTGTCGATCTTCTCGCGCAGCTTGCGGACGAAGACGTCGACGGTCCGGTCGCGCCTCGTCAGCCGGCGGCCCCAGATCTTCTGCAGGAGCTCGTCCCGCGTGAGGACGCGGCCCTGCTCGGATGCGAGGGCGTACAGGAGCCGGAACTCGGTGGGCGTCAGCGCCACGTTCTCGCCGTCGACATAGGCTTGAAAACTTCGCGGGTCGACGACGAGCTCCTCGATTTCGATCGTCTCGCCCCGCTGTACCTCCTGGGCCCGGACGCCTCGCCGGGCGGCGACTCGCACCCGCGCCACGAGCTCGGACATCGAGAACGGCTTGACGAGGTAGTCGTCGGCGCCGATCTCGAGCGCGTGCACCCGGTCCTGCTCGCTGCCGCGGGCACTGACGACGACGATCGGCGTGCCGATGCCCTCCGCGCGTGCGGTCTCGATCAGCTTCCAGCCGTCGAGGAGCGGCATCATCAGGTCGAGGACACAGACGTCGGGCCGCTCGAAGCGCAGACGTGCGAGCCCAGCCTCGCCGTTGGCCATCCACAATGGGTCGAACCCCGCCTCCGCGAGGTGCGTGGCCATCCCCTTCGCGATCAGCTCGTCGTCTTCCACGATCAACACTCTGGGCATTGCTTTACAAACTCTTCATGGTCAAACCCCGCAGTGGGGTAGAAGCATGGTGAAGAGCCTGTAACCGAGTGGTGAAAGGTCGCTCGGAGCTGTGGCCCAAATGAAACGGCTCCGCGTCCGGAGCCGTTTCCTCCCCCGCGGACCGGGTCAGGACGCTGTCCTGAGCCGGTCCCGCTTTGCTTCAAGAGTCTCTGCTAGGTCGCCCCGGCGATGGGAATCGGGGTGGTGAAGAAGACGTGAGAGGGAGGTTTCGACTCTTAGCCGAGCGCGGCGAGCTGTGTCCGCGGGCGGCTGGTGACCGCGTCGACGAGCGCTTTCATCGCAGAGGCGAAGACGTCGTTGTCGAGCGAGTACTCGTCGTTGAACTCGACCGCGCCGTTCAGCTCGATCACGGCCCAGCCGTCGTCCACGATCGGCAGGAGGTCGACCCCAACCAGATCCGCGCCGACCGCGGCCGCAGCGCCCAGGGCGAGCTCGATCGCAGCGCGTGGTGGATCGGCGTGCTGGCGCTCGGCTCCGAGCGCGACGTTCGTCCTCCACTCGCCCTCCGCGGCCTGCCGGCGAACCGCCCCGATGACCTGCCCCGCCGCGACGACGATGCGCAGGTCGTGGCCCAGAGGCGGAACGAGCTCTTGCATGAGCACTCCGTGCGTCCGGAACCAGGGCCGCTCCGAGATCTCGGCGAGCGCCTCCGACAGTTGCCTGCGCGTCCTGCAGAGCATGACGTCGCTGCCCCACGACCCGAACCGGGGCTTGAGCACGACCGGGAGGTCGACGTCCCCGACGTCGCAGGTGTTCTCGACGTGGGCTGTGCGCGGGTGCGGCAGCCCGGCCGCCTCCAGGAGGCGGGCCGTCTGGAGCTTGTCGTGCGTCGCCATCAACGCGCTGAGCGGGTTGAGGACCGGGATCCCGTCGTTCTCGAGCACGCCGACCTCCCAGCTACCCGTCTCCATCCCGTCCAAGCTCCGCAGGACGTCGAGCCGCGCGAGCGCCGCGTCGCCGGGGCCGAGCCAGCCGCGGATGCGCGACGGCCGGACGATCTCCGCCTGCACGCCGAGCGGCGCTGCCTCGACGAGTCTCAGGTTCGTTTCACTCTCGTGGTGTGCGACCAGGGCCACGCGCATGGCAGCACATTGTGCGTGCTCAGAGTAAGAAAAGCCAGAGAGATTCATCTTTTCTCCAGATGGCCACCAGTTGGCCATCCGTTACACCCCGCTGAACTAGCCGAATCGGCCATTTTCCGACTTCCGGTCGGTAAAAGCCCACGGCGTAAGCCCTGGGCGAGCCCTCGCCTGGGTCGCTAGCCGAAGCGGCCTGTTACGTAGTCCTCTGTGCGGCTGTCTTTCGGCTGCGTGAAGATCGTCTGCGTGTCGTCGTACTCGACGAGGACGCCCGAGCGGTGCCCCTCGTCGCCCTTGCTGATGCTGAAGAACGCCGTCATGTCCGCGACGCGCGCCGCCTGCTGCATGTTGTGCGTGACGACGACGATCGTGTAGTCGCGCTTCAGTTCGTGCATCAGGTCTTCGATCCGCGTGGTCGCGATCGGGTCGAGCGCCGAGGCGGGCTCGTCCATGAGGATCACATCGGGCTCGACCGCGAGCGCGCGAGCGATGCACAGCCGCTGCTGCTGGCCGCCGGAGAGAGACCATGCGCTCCGCTTCAAGCGATCCTTGACCTCGTCCCAGAGCGCGGCCCGCTTCAAGGCCATTTCCACGCGGTCGTCGAGGTCCTTCTTCAGCCCGAGGATTCTCGGGCCGTAGGCGATGTTTTCGTAGATCGACTTCGGGAATGGGTTCGGCCGCTGGAAGACCATGCCGATGCGCCGCCGGACGCCGACTGGGTCGATGTTCTTGCCCATCAGATCGACGTCGTGGTACAGGATCCGGCCCTCGGTACTGAAACTCGGAATAACGTCGTTCATCCGGTTGAGGCAGCGGATGAACGTGCTCTTGCCGCAGCCCGACGGACCGATGATCGCGGTCACCATGCGCTGATAGATCTCGAACGAGACGTCGCGGATCGCAGGTGCGCCACCGTAGGACGCGGTCAGGTTCTCTACGCTGAAGACGCGGTCTCGGGCGAGCGTCTCCGCGGGCGGCCTAGCCGCGAGCAGCGATGGGTCGATCGAACTCGGGACGCCGGCGGCGGTCTCCGCCGGCTTCTGCTCGGTGGGTCGCTGGACGCTGATGTCCGTAGAGTAGTTCACCTCGCTCATCGTTCTCCTTTCAGACGGCGAACACTCTTGTCCGCGAACCAGCGTGCGATCAGGCTGGCAATGAGGATGATGCCCATCAGGACCGCCGCGGCGCCCCACGCCTGCTCGTGGAGAATCGGGTCGGCCTGCTCTGCCGAGGTGAAGATGAACATCGGGATCGAGCCGATGGGTTGCCGGGGGTCGAGGGTCACCTGATCGCTGTAGAGGGCGCTCGTGAAGAGGAGCGGTGCCGTCTCACCTGCGGCGCGTGCCGTCGCGAGAGTCGCGCCGGTGACGATTCCGCCGACCGCCTGCGGAAGGACGACGCTCAGGATCGTCCGCCACTTCGCGGCCCCCAACGCGAGGCTCGCCTCGCGCATCGAGACCGGGACGAGGGCCAAGACCTCCTGGGTCGATCTGGCGATCATCGGAACCATCAGGATCGCCAGCGCGAAGCTCGCCTTCCAGGCCGCCTGGCCATGGCCGACGACGACGAAGACGAAGACGAAGATGCCGAGCACGATCGCCGGAATTCCGTTCAACACGTCGAACGCGAGCGTGAGGACGCTGGTCAGCTTCCGCGGCGCCAGCTCGTTCAGGTAGATCGCCGTCAGCACGCCGACCGGCAGCGCCATCAGGAGCGCGATCCCGATGATGATGAGCGTTCCAATAATCGCGCTCGAGATACCCGACGCCGGTCGCGGCCCGAAGCCGGAGTAGATCGCCGGGGCCTTCGTGAAGAAGTCGACGTTGATCGCGCCCCAGCCGCGCCGCACGACCGAGCTGACGACGATGATCAGGAGCGCGACGGCGAGCAGCGCGGCGAACGTGGCGATGCCTTCCACGACCTTGTTCACGATGCGCCGCCGGCGCATGTGCTCGCTGCGGAAGAGGTCGGGTGTCGGGGCCTGGGAGCTCATCGGATCTGGTGCCTGGCCGCGACGCGGCGGACGATCAGCTGGGCGGTGAGGTTGGCGATCAGGGAGAAGACGAGGAGGATCACTGCGAGATACACGAGAGACGCCAACTGGAGCGCGGTGTCGGCACCCTGATACTGGCCGGCGATCCTGCTGGCCAGGGTATCGCCGGGCTTGAACAGGTCCGCATGGATCGCGACGTTGTTGCCGATCACCTGCGTGACCGCGATCGCCTCGCCGACGGCGCGGCCGAGCCCGAGAATGAGAGCGGCGGCGATCCCGGCTCTCGCGTAGGGGAAGATGACGCCTCGGACGACTTCCCAGCGCGTCGCGCCGAGCGCGAGCGCGCCGTCCTTGAGCTCCGTCGGGACTCCGTCGAAGAGCTCCCGGCAGATGCTCGACACGATCGGGATGATCATGATGGTGAGGATCAGGATCGCCGCGAACACGTTCGAGCCGACAGTGGGCTTGGACGCGAAGATGGGGAGCCAGCCGAGCGTTCCGTGGATCGCGGGGCCGAGCGTCCCGGTGATGAACGGGCCGAGGACGAGGATGCCCCAGAGCCCGAGCACCACGCTCGGGATCGCGGCGAGCAGCTCGATGAGCGGAGAAATGAGTCTCCGGAACCAGCCCGGCGCGAGCTCGGTCAAGAAGAGCGCGATCGCGAGCGAGATCGGCGTCGCGATGACCAGCGCGCCGAACGACGTCACCGCGGTCCCATAGATGAACGACTTGGCGCCGAAGAGCGTCTTCCCCTTGTCACCCCACGCCTGAGTGGTTAGGAAGCCGAGCCCGAACTTCTGCATTGCCGGCCACGCCTGGCTGATCACCTCGTGCGTGATGAGCCCGAGGAGAACGACGCCACTCAGCGCCGCCGCGCACGCGACGACGTAGAGGACTGTGTCCCCGGGACGGAAGCGGCCCCGCCGCTGGAGGGCGGCGGGGCCGGCTGCTCGTTCCTGCGCGACTGCCATGCGCGCGATTCTGACTCTTTTAGGGGTGAACCTTCTTGAGCGTCGCCTTGCCGCGCGTGACGACGTACTTCGGGATCGGCTGGAAGATCACCGCCGGCCCGTACCGCTGGCCCGACGTCAGCGCCCAGGTGATGAACGGCTTGAGCAGGTTCGCCTTGTCGGACTGGGTCCGGAGGATCACGTAGGTGTACGTGCAGATGGGATAGGCCTTGGCGAAGCGGTGGCTGCCCGGCGGGTTCACGATCGAGAGCTCGTTCGACTGCGCGTTGAACTTCCGGTCGGCCTGGGCGGCTGCCTGGATGCCGGCGAGCCCGGGCCGTGCGAACTTCTTCGCGCGGTTCTGCACCGAGAAGAACTTCAGCTTGTTCTTCAGCGCGTACGCGATGTCCGCGTAGCCGACGGCGCCCGGCGTCCTCGAGATAACGCCCGAGACGCCGGAGCTACCGCGTGCACCAACACCGGTCGGCCAGTTCACGGTGGTGCCGCGCCCGACCTGCGACTTCCACTGGCGGCTCACCGTGTTCAGGTACGTGGTGTAGTTGAACGACGTGCCGCTGGAATCGCTCCGGTAGACCGGCGTGATGTCCGTGGAGGGCAGGTTGACGCCCTTGTTGACGGCCTTGATCTTCGGGTCGTTCCACTTCTTGATCTGACCGAGGTAGATGCCGGCCAGGATCGGGCCTGTGATGTGCAGGTTGTTCGGAAGGCCCGGGAGGTTGTACATGATCGCCGTAGCCGACAGCGCCCAAGGCAGCTCGACGCAGCCGTTGCACGTGTTGAACTGATCCGGCGTCATCGGCGCGTCGCTGGCACCGAAGTCGACCGTCTTGTTCGAGATCGCGGAGATCCCGCCGCCGCTGCCGATCGGGTTGTAAGAGATCTTTACGCCCTTTGCCGCCTCGTACTTCTGCTGCCAGGCGGCGATCAGCGGCGCTGGGAAGGTCGCTCCTGCGCCCTTGAGCTCATCGGCGCTGGACCGCGCCTGGGCGCCGCCGACGCTGATGGCCACCGCAGTGGCGATCGCGACCGTCAGAACGGAAAGCACGGCAAGAGGCCGCTTCCTGCGTGTGACGAATGCTTTCATGACTCTCCTCGAGTCTCCTTTCGTGGTCGTCTCAGACCAATTCGGTCCAACGTGAACGTACGGCGAGTTCGAGGAGATGGGGGCTGCGAGATGGTGAAGATCTGGAGTCGAAGTTGTGACCAGGCTCAGCTAGGCGGTCAGCCCACGCGCAATCGTCAAACGGCTCCGGGGAGCAGGTCGGCGATCAGCTTCTGTACGCGCCGGTCGATCTCGTCACGGATCCGACGCACGGTCTCGAGATCCTTGCCCTCAGGGTCGGCGAGCTCCCAGTCCTCGTACTTCTTCCCGGGATAGATCGGGCACGCGTCGCCGCAGCCCATCGTGATCACGACGTCTGCTGCGCGGACCACCTCGTCGGTCAGCGGCTTCGGGAACGCCTCGCTCATGTCGACGCCAAGCTCCTCGAGCGCGACGACTGCGTTCGGGTTGATCTCCTCTCCGGGGGTCGAGCCCGCCGAGCGGACGTTGATCCGGCCTTCGGAGCGCAGCTTCAGCAGGCCCGCGGCCATTTGGCTCCGGCCCGCATTGTGGACGCAAACGAACAGGACTTCGGGCTGGTCCTTGTCAACGATTCCTTCCGCCTGGGCGAGGGCCTTCAGGCGCTCACGAGCAAACCGATGGGCGAGCACCGGGACGAATACGTTGACCCTGGCCTCGCCGAGGAGGTCGGTGGACTCGGCCATGTACCGGGCGATCGTCTCCTGCGAGAAGATTCCCGCGAATTCGTCTGCCAGTCTGGCCGCCGCCTGGTCGAGGTGATGTCTCGTGACGGGATCGAGTGTCTCGGGCACGGTCTCCTCCTAGCTCGACGCTCTCAACAGCATCCGGCGTTGGTCATGGAGGCGATCGTGAGCGGCTCCGTCGGTCGGTCGGCTCTCACGGCCTTCACGATTGCACCGTGCATACCGTCCGTGACCTCGTGAGTGAACTCGACGGAGACGTCCTCGAAGCCGGCGGCTTCGAGACCGCTCACGTACTCGCTCCTCGACAGCGCGCCCGCGATGCAGCCGACGTGGCTCCCGCGCTCGGCGCGCTCCTCCGGTGACAGCCGGTCCTCGGCGACGACGTCGGAGATCCCCAGCCGGCCGCCCGGCTTGAGGACGCGTGCCATCTCCGTCAGGACCGCAGGCTTGTCGGCCGAGAGGTTGATCACGCAGTTCGAGATGACGACGTCGATCGAGCCGGCCGGAAGCGGGATCTGCTCGATCGCGCCCTTCAGAAAGTGGACGTTCGGAATGCCGGCCTCAGCAGCGTTTCGACGGGCGAGCGCGAGCATCTCGTCGGTGAAGTCGAGGCCATAGGCGATTCCTGTCGGACCGACTCGCTTGGCGGAGAGGATGACGTCGATTCCCCCTCCCGAGCCGAGGTCGAGGACGACCTCTCCTTCGCGCAGCTCGGCGACCGCGGTCGGGTTTCCGCACCCGAGCGACGCGAGCGCGGCCGCGTCGGGGATCTCGCCTCGCTGCGCCTCGCTGTAGAGCCCCTCGCCGAAGTCGGTCGTCTTCCCCTCGCAGCACGAGCCGTCGCCGCAGCTCGCGCTCGATCCGGTTCCGACTGCCCGCGCCGCTTCCGCATAGCGTTCCCGGACTTGCTCGCGCAGCAGGTCGGCGGACTCGGTGGTCACGCGACGGCCTCCGGGATCCGAATGAGGGCCGCGAGCTGCTCGAGCGCGCCGGCGTCGAGCGAGAAATACGCCCACTTGCCTCGCTGCTCGCGGTCGAGGAGGCCGATCTCCGTCAGCTTCTTCAGGTGGTGGCTGACCGTTGCCTGGCTGAGGCCCAGAGCCGGTGTGAACTCACATGCACAGACAGGCTCGTCGGCCGTTGCGACGATGCTGAGGATCTTGACCCGCGCCGGGTCGCCGAGCGCCTTGAAGACCCGCGCCGTCGCCTCGGCCTCGTCGTCTGCGAGCGACGGCGTTCCGACCGGGACGCAGCAGTCGCCTATCTGGAGTTTCGTCATATCGATGGTGATCGTATCGAAAACTGTCGATACGTCATAGCGCCGGCCTCGTACAATTTGCTCGTGAAGCAGATTTGGACCGGGCGGTTGGGCCAGGTCGCGGGGAAGTACGGCGAGCATGCCCCGATGGTCACGACCTGCTGTAACGCCTGCCGGACATGTGTCACGTCCAACGTGCTCACGCTGCTGGTGGGCGCCGGCGCGGCGGTCGGGGTCTTCCTCGGTCGAGCTGCCCGGAGTTTCTCCGTCAAGCCGTCCTAGGTCTTCGGCTCGGGCTCGAGCTTGTAGCCCACGCCGTAGCGCGTCTGGATGAACGTGTGCCGAGGCGCCTGGCGGTCGACCTTGTCGCGGAGCTTGCGAACGAAGACGTCGACGGTCCGGTCGCGATGGCCCTCGCGCCGCCCCCAGAGCTTCTGGAGCAGCTCGTCGCGGCTGACGACCCGGCCTCGTTCGAGGGCGAGAGCGTAGAGCAGCCGGAACTCGGTCGGCGTCAGGCCGGCGCTCTCGCCGTCGAGGTACGCCTGCACGTTCAGTGGGTCGATACGGAGCTCCTCGATCTCGATCGGCTCGCCGCGCTCCTCGGGCTGCTCGCGCACTCCCCGCCGGGAGACGGCGCGCACCCGCGCCACGAGCTCCTTCATCGAGAACGGCTTCACGAGGTAGTCGTCCGCGCCGATCTCGAGGGCGTGCACCCGGTCATGCTCGGTGCCGCGGGCGCTGACGACGATGATCGGAGTTCCGAGGCCCTCGCTG
>JBKPQP010000180.1:0-9558 GCA_046734155.1 Actinomycetota bacterium
AGCCAGAGCTCGCTGGCCGGGAACGCGCTCGCGAGGAGCATGACCGCGACGGCTGTCACGGCGTAGGTCTCGAAGAGGTCGGCCGCCATGCCGGCGCAGTCGCCGACGTTGTCGCCGACGTTGTCCGCGATCACGGCGGGGTTGCGCGGATCGTCCTCGGGGATGCCCGCCTCGATCTTTCCGACGAGGTCCGCCCCCACGTCGGCGGCCTTTGTGTAGATGCCGCCGCCGAGACGCGCGAAAACCGAGATCAGCGAGCCGCCGAAGGCGAGCCCGACGAGGTCGTCGATTGCAGAGTCCGGCGAGTTGCCGAGCCAGCCAGTGAGCACCCAGTAGTAGCCCGCGACGCCGAGGAGCCCGAGCCCGACGACTAGCAGGCCCGTGACCGACCCGGCACGGAACGCGACGTTGAGCGCCGGTTTCAGCCCGTGTTTCGCCGCCTCGGCGGTCCTCACGTTCGAGCGCACCGCGACGTTCATCCCGATGAACCCGGCCGTGGCCGAGAGGATTGCGCCGATCAGAAAGCCGATTGCCGTCCCCCAACCGAGCTTGTCGTAGAAGCCGATCAGGAGAAACGGGACGATCGCGACGATCGCGATCGTCTGGTACTGGCGGCGCAGATAGGCCGACGCGCCCTCCTGGATCGCCGTTGCGATCTCGCGCATCCGCTCGCTGCCCGCGGGCTGCCGGAGCAGCCAGATCGTGAGCCCGATGCCGTACGCCACGGCGAGCAATCCGCACACGAGCGCGAACAGGACGGCGTGATCTCGGAAGAAGCTCATTGCAGGCCGTTACGTAGAGGCGCCGAGGACTCTCGGCGCGCGGTGTTTCTAACACACATCAGCGGTGCGCGGCGGCGAGTTACCGGGAACGAGGACTTAGCGGCGGCCGACGACGAGGGCGACCGGGAAGCCGCGGCGCCTGACGGTGCGGGCCCGCGGTACCTGCTTCACCACACGGCCGACCAACTTGCGCCTCGAGTGCTGCCGGCGGACGCGGCCGACCGAGCAGTGCGCGCGCCGGATCTTCGTCTTCGCGGCGCCGAGGCGCATTCCGAGAACCCGCGGGACACGGCAGCGTGTCGGAGGAGGTGGCGGCGGAGGAGGCGGCGGCGGTGGCGGCGGTGGCGGTGGAGGTGGTGGCGGCGGTGGCGGCGGGAGCGGACAGGACGGGAACTTGAAGCTCCCGATGCGAGTACGCCATGGCGCTGTGCCCGTCGTTTGCAGGTACTCGGTCGTGTACCAGAAGGTGCAGTCGTCCACCGGGTCGGTCGTCATCATCGAATAGTCGCCCCAGCGGTTCGCCGGGCCGGTCTGGGAGCCGGATCCATCGAACATGCGCGCCTCGCCCTGACCCAACGTGTTGGGCGGATCGCCGGCCAATCGTCCCGCGTACGCGATGCTTGGGAACGTGTCTGTTCCGTTGCCGATCGAGTAGCCGATCGCGAGGTTGCCGTCGTGATCCATCGCTGCGGCGCCCATCCAACGGTAGAGGCCATCGCTCGGGCCGAAAGTGCCCTGATTCTGGATCGCCCACGCGGCCCCGGTCTTCCGGAGCTCGTACCACCGAATGCCGGCCCGGTCCCCGGAGGGCGCGTCGGCGTCGACGGTGTGATCCCAGGCGAGGGCCTGGTAGCTGCCGTAGTTGCGGTAAGCCGCCCTGTACATCGGACGATTGGGCAGTGCGTCCACCTTGATCGAGGTGCCCGGCTGCGGGATGCAAGTTCGGCCGCTGCCGCAGCCGACGTCCTGGTCGAATGGAGCAGTCGGGAGATCGCCCCCGTGCGTGAGAGTGAGCGACGGGCTTGCACCCCATGTCATCGTCGCGTTCCAGATCACGATCCGATCGGCCGGGTAGCCGGCACCGTCGTCCTCGTCGGTGATGATCGGCTGCGGTGCGCCGGCCGGTGGCGCCACGGGCCCGTCGGCGTCCGCAGGAAGCAGGCGCGGCAAGGTCGGGTCGAGCGAGATCATGTCCTGGTAGACGAAGCGGGCCGTCTGGCAGGCGATCATCTTGTCCCGCTCGAACCCCCAGACTCCTTGACCGCCCGTCGAATTGAACTGCGGTGCGGTCATCGTGTACGAGTTCTGCGCCGGCCAGATTCCGAACTTCGGGTAGTCGTTGAACTTCGTCTGGTGGACGAGGAACTCGTAGGCGCACCAGCCCCCGGTCGGGTCACTCGAGTTCGAGACCGCGATGCATTGGTAGAACGGGCCGACGGTCGTGCTGTCGAGGGCGAACTGCGAGACCATCCACCGTCCCGCAAACTGGTCGTACAGAACGATCGGGTCGCCGTTGTTGTGCGAGCCGCAGAACGGCGTGCCGGTGAAGATCGTGTTACCAGGGGTCGGAGCCAGGACATCGGTCCCCGTCTTGGTGTAGATCGCATAGTGGGTGTTCACCCACTCCATGTAGTGGTTCGGGCCTACGTCTCCTTCGGTGTCGGGCGGATAGCACCCGCACAGATTTGCGATGCCGTCGAAGTTCTGGATCGGGCCGGGCATTCGGTTCCGCAGCGCCGTGCGTTGGACGACGGTGTCGTGCGTGCTGCTACCCGGCTGCCGCGCCGGATAGCTCTCGAAGTCTGGGTCAGGGACTCGCCCGTACTGGGCCGGCTTCGACTTCAGGGTGCGTAGTGCGGGGATCCGGACCGGCCGCGCTACACCCACCATCTTCTCGGGAGCGGAACGGCTGCTCAGGCCCGACATCCCAACGCCCGGTGCGTCGGGCGAACCGCCGAAGAATGCCGAAGAGGGCGTAGTGGAGCTCCTCGTTGGACCAAGGAGGAGAGCGACTACGACGAGCCCCGAACCAAGGGCCAGGAGGCCGATGGCCGGGACTCGTCGCATCTAAAGGGCTAGGGCCTGCCTAGAACCAGCTTGACCGGGAAGCCTCGCCGCTTGACCGCTCCGGGCCGTGGGCTCTGCACGGTGACACGGCCCCAGAGCGAGCGCCTGGAGTGGGCGCGGCGCACCCGGCCGACCGAGCAGTGCCGCTGCCTGATCTTCCGCTTCGCCGCGCCGAGGCGGAGCCCAAGGACTCGCGGGACGACGCAGCGGGTCGGAGGCGGTGGCGGGGGTGGTGGCGGAGGCGGAGGTGGCGGAGGCGGAGGCGGAGGGGGTGGTGGTGGTGGCGGCGGAGGTGGTGGTGGTGGCGGAGGCGGCGGAGGAGGCGGCGGAGGAGGAGGCGGAGGTGGAGTAGGCGGCGGTCCGGCTGCCGGGCAGGTTGGGAACTTGAAGCTCCCTATCCTCGTCTTCCAGTTCGCGCTTCCGGACGTCTGGATGTACTCGTCCGTGTACCAGAACGTGCAGTCGTCGGCAGGATCGGTGCTCAGCATCGAGTAATCGCCCCACCGGCCGGACGAGTGCGTCTGATTCCCCGCTCCGGCAACGAGCGGCTGCTCGGCCTGGGGAAGCGTGTTCGCTGGGTCACTTGCGAGCCTGCCCACGTAATCGATGCTCGGGTACGTCGACGTCCCGTCCGAGATCGAGAAGCCGATTGCGATGTTCCCGTTTTGGTCCATCGCGGCGCTTCCCATCCACCGGTGCTTCCCGTCAGCGGGCGCGTAAGTGCCCTGCTGGGCAACCCACCAGTTGCCACTCGTCCTCGCGAGGTCGTACCAGCGGACGCCGGCTCGGTCCGAGCCCACATCCACTGTGTGGTTGACGACGATCTGTTGATGTGTTCCGAAGTTCCGGTAGGCCATCCGGTACATGAGCCGGTCGCCGAGAGTGTCGAGCTTCTGGGCGGTGCTCGGTTGTGGAACACAGACCGCAAAGCCACACAGGATTCCGTCAAAGGAGGCAACCGGGAGCGGGCCCTCGTGCGTCACGCTCAGTGTCCCGGGCCCACTCCAGTTCACAGTTCCGTTCCAGACGTCGAGCCGATCCTGCGTAAAGGCCGGGTCCCAAGCATTGTCGTCGACCTCGATCAGAGGAGCCGGCGCGTTCGTCGGAGGCGGTGTCGCGCCATCGGCGTCCGCCGGCAGCATCCCGCCCCAGAGCGTGGGCTCGACCGGGAACATGTCTTTGTAGAGCATCCGTGCAGGCTGGCAGTTGAGCATCGCGTCTCGCTCGAAGGCGAGGACGCCGACACCACCCCAGCTCTCGCCAGGCTCGTTGAACTGGTTGACGGTCGCCATGTAGGCGTGCTGCGACGGCCAGACGCCGAACTTCGGGTAGTCGTTCAGCTTCGTGTTCGAAACCGTGTACTCGTAACCGCACCACGTCCCCGACGGATCGTTCGTCGTCGAGACGGCGACGCACTGGTAGAACGGGCCGGCCGGGTAGTTCGGGAAGGCGAACTGTGACGCAAGCCACCGGCCGGAATACTGGTCGTAGAGGACGATCGGGTCACCGTCGTTGTTGGCGCCGCAGACCGGCGCGTTCGGGTTGCTGCTCCAGAGCGTGTTGCCAGGCAGCGTCACTCCGACCTGCGTTCCCGTCTTCGTGTAGATCGCGAAGTGGAGGTTGACCCACTGCATGTAGTGGTTAGGCCCCACGTCGCCCTCCGTGTCGGGGGGAAGACAGTTGCAGATTCTCGAGATACCGTCGAAGTTCTGGATCGGCGCGGGCATGTGGCCGCTTCCGGACTTCGTCTGAACGTCGGCCGTGCGGCCGCGGCTCGTGACTCCACTCAGCGCCTCGGCCCTGGACAGCTCCGGCCTGCGGTTGTGCTTACCGGCCGGGACGTGAACGAGATCGCGGAGCGGGCGCGTGCGACCGGGCAAGGCGAGCTGTGTCCTCTGGGTGGGTGACGACGAGATGCTGCTCCCAGATGCACCAGCCTGGTTGCCGCCAACGACACGCGGCGCAATGCCGACGCGCATTGCCGACTTGCCGTTGCCATTGCCCTTCGAAATGGCAATCCCGACGAAGGCGCCGGCGATGACGATTGCGCTTGCGAGCGCGATCCAGAGTCGAGTGTTCTTACGTGCCAAAAAGATCCCCCCTACGCGGACGTTGTGGACGGTTCATACCATGTTCGATCTCGGATCGTCTATAGGTCCATCGGACTAGTTCGAGCGAAAACTGATCCCTCCTACCGGGGTAGTGTCCGCGCGTGAGCCTCGTCGTCCAGGTGATCGTGACCGGTCTCGCGGCCGGGGGGGTTTACGGCATCTTCGCTGTCGGCTACTCGCTCATCTACCGGCTGACCGGAGTCGTCTACTTCGCGTTCGGCGACCTCGTCGCATTCGGTGTATTCACGACGTTGCTCGTCGCCGCAGGCACTGGGCCTATCAGCCAGACGAGCGTCGGCCTCGGCCGCTTCCTGTTCGCGCTCGCCGTCGGGCTCGTGCTCTGCATTGGCGTCGGGGCGGCGACCTACGTCCTCTTCATCGAGCCGTACCTGCTGCGCGGATCGACGGTCGGGTGGGTCGCCTCGACGCTCGCGATCGCGTTCGCGCTCCGCGGGATGATCGGTGCCGTCTTCACGCGGCCGGCGTACGTCTTCCCCGACCCGCTCCACTTCGAGAACCTCGGCCGGAACGGCGTCGTCACGATCGCAGGCGCCAGCGTGCAGGTGCGGTCGTTCTTCGTGATCGGGCTCGCCGCCGGTCTGGCGGCGCTCGCTGCGTGGACGCTGGAGCGGACGCGCCGCGGACGGGCGCTGCAGGCGATCTCGTCGGACCCTGAGGCCGCGCGCTTCGTCGGGCTTCCGGTCGAGACGCTGGTCGCACTCGCGTTCGGGCTCGTCGGCGGGCTCGCCGCGCTCGCTGCGGTCGCGGCCGCCCCGTCCGCCCCGTTCACGGTCGACTCGGGCGCGGTACTCGGCCTGAAGGGCCTCGTCGCAGCGCTGATCGTCCGCTTCGGTTCGCCGTGGGCGGCGTTCGCCGCGGGCCTCGGAGTCGGACTCGCCGAGGCGGCGATCGACAACCTGCGTCTCGGCGGCTTCGGCCTCGGGCCCCAGTACGGCGAGCTGATCCCGCTCGGGATCGCCGTGGGCGTGATCGCGTATCGGTCTCTGCGCACCGAGCCCGTCGCGAGCACGGCATGAGCGCGGCGACGGCCGTGGTCGACGAGACGCGTGCGGAGCTGTCGGCGGCCGTTCGTGATGCCCGCGCCGCCTGGAGCTGGACGACGACGCTCTGGCTGCTCGCGTTCGTGGCCGCCCTCGTCGCGCCGGCCGTACTTCCGCTTTCGGGCCGGATGCCCGACCTCGCCGAGTTCGTATACCTCGCCCTGGCGGCCGTCGGGCTCGCCTATGCGGTCGGGCTCGCGGGGATCCCGTCGCTCGGCCAGGGCGCCTTCCTCGGGATCGGCGCCTTCTCGGAGGCACTGCTCCGCACGAAGGCAGGGTGGCCGCTCGTGCCCTCGTTCGTTGCGGCAGTTGCGATCACGGCGGGCGTCGGCGTTCTGACCGGGCTGGCCACCGGCCGGCTGCGCAGCGCATTCGTGGCCGTCAGCACCTGGATCCTGAGTTGGATCCTGCTGCTCCTGCTGACCTCGTTCCCGGGGATCTCGGGCGGCGCGCAGGGCCTCGTGCTCCCCGAGGCGAAGGTGCTCGGACACACGCTGACGCCGACCGACCACTACGTGATCGGAATCACGCTCCTCGCGCTGGCCGTGCTTGCGCTCGCCGTGATCGCGCCGCGGGCGCCCGGGCTCGGCCTCGCCGCGGCCAGGGATCAACGGCGCGCGGCGGCCGGGCTCGGGGTGCCGGTCGCGCGCGCCCGACTGGGCGTGTTCACCGCCTCGGCCATGATCGCAGGCGTCGCGGGAGCGCTCACCGTCGAGCTCGTCCAGGTGGCCGACGCGTCCTCTTACGGCCCATCCGTGTCGTTCAAGCTCTTCGTCGCAGTCATCCTCGGTGGCGCGCGGATGCCGCTCGGCCCGATCGTCGGCCTGCTCGTGATCAGCGCCTTCTCGAATGCGGCCGAGCAGATCGGAGGCCTGCGGGGGCTTCCCCCCGGGCGGCTCGAGGAGATGCTGACCGGCTACGGGATGCTGCTCGTGCTCGGCCTCGGCGGAGCGGGCCTGCTCCCGGCCGCCCGCGGTTGGTGGCGGAGCCGCACGCCGCCACGACACGTCCCCAGACCGAGCCCGCCCGCTCGCGAGATGCCGCGCGTCGAGGCGTCCGAGCCGTTGCGGGCACGCGATCTCACGAAGAGCTTCGGCAGCCTCGTCGCGCTCGACCACGTCGACTTCGATCTCGTCCCGGGCCGTGTGCACGCGTTGATCGGGCCCAACGGCAGCGGCAAGACGACCGCGCTCAAGGCGCTCGTCGGCGAGCTCGTTCTCGATGGAGGAACCGTGCGGATGAACGGGACGGAGCTGGCCGGTCCGGCGCGCGCGCGGGTGCTGCAAGGGATCGTCGGCACGCAGCAGGCAACGGCCGTCTTTCCCGAGCTGACCGCGCTCCAGAACACGCTCGTCGGCGTAGGGCTCAGACTCGAGCACGACGGCCCGTTCCGCACGGTGTTCAGGACGCCGAACGCTCGCGCGGACGAGCGGCTCGCCGAGCGGAAAGCGCTCGGCGCGCTCCAGCTCGCCGGCCTGCACGATCCGGACCGCCCCGCGTCGGAGCTGACCGCACACGAGCAGCGCCTGCTCATGATCGCCTCCGCGCTCGCGACCGAGCCGCGAGTCCTGCTCCTCGACGAGCCGGCGGCGGGCGGATCGGCCACCGAGCTCGACCGCCTGGCCGAGCTCCTGCACGAGCTCCGCGACGGCGGCCTCGCGCTGCTCGTGATCGAGCACAACCTCCGTTTTGTCCGGCGAGTCGCCGACGAGGTGACGGTTCTCGAGGCAGGTCGTCGCATCGCGTCAGGCACACTTGCGCAGGTCGCCTCCGACGACGCGGTGCAGATGGCCTACCTGGGACGACAGACGCTCTCGTGAGGCGACTCGTAGTCGTACTCGGGCTCTGCGCCGTCCTCGCCGGCTGCGGAGACGACAAGAGCTCGGACAAGACCGAGACCGTGACGATCGCGGTCAACGCGCCGTTTTCGCGGACGCCGTACGTCGGCCAGACAATTGCCGACGGGGCCGCGCTTGCAGCTTCGAAGGCCGTCGTCGGCGCGAACGGCGTCACGTACCGCTTCCGGATCAAGCGCTACGACACGGGCCTGTCCCCGAGCACCGCCGTGCGCAACGTCCGCAAGGCGATCGCTGACGGGGCGGTGGCGATCGTCGACGAGGGCACCGGCGTCGATGCCTCGTGGCAGATCGCCCGGAACGCGGACGTTCCGCTCGCGATCACCTACCAGGGTGGCGAGGGGCTGGTCGACGCGGCCCAGCGGCCAAACGTCTTCCGCATTGCGCCCACCGACCACGGCATGTCCTACCGCTTCGCCGAGTACCTGATCCCCAAGAAGCTGAAGGTCGCGCTGATCACGGACGACTCGTCGTACGGGCAGGAGGGCGCGAAGGCGCTCGACGAGAGCTTCTCGCAGAACCCCGAGTCCGTGGCCGTCAAGCTCACGGTGCCGGCCGATTCGCCGGACCTGTCGCCGCAGGTCCTCCGCGCCCGCCGCGCCGGCGCAACCGCGCTTCTCGTGTGGGCCCAGCCGACGACGATCGCAGGCGTGCTCTCGGGGGCACGTTCTTCCGGGTGGAACGTTCCCGTGTACACGCCTCCGACCGGCGAGGACCCGCTCGTTCGCCAGCAGCTCGCCAACCACCCGGACTGGGTCGACGGGCTCACGTTCGCGTCCGGCCGTCCGACGGCCGAGGTCGGCGCCGGCCCGTTCCTGTCCTTCCAGCGCGATCTCGAGAACAAGTTCGGCGTCCACCTCGTGGGCGTGAAGACGCCCGACGGCGCACAGGTCGTGCAGCCGCCCGACTACGCGATGTATTCGTACGACTTCGTGAACGTGCTCGCGGCCGCGATCCAGCGCGCCGGCGGGACTGCGGACAAGGAGAAGATCCTGGCGGCGCTCAACCAGGTGACCGTCGCCGGAGCGAACGGCGACCAGCGCGGCTTCAACGAACGAAACCACGAGGGCGTCGTTGACGACGACGTCTACTTCGCCAAGTTCAAGGACATGACGTACAAGCCCGTCAAGGACGATCCTTTGTCGGCGACGCTCGTTCCGATCGAACAGCGGCGTTGATCAGGCGCGCGCTCGTCCTCGGGCTCTGCATGGCTGCGCTCGCGGTGCCGTGTACGGCGGGCGCGCGGACGGTGTCGCTGCCCTGGCCGCCGCTGGTGCTTCCGCAAACGCCGCCGCTCGCTCCGAAAGTGGCAGGCCCGCTGCCAATCTCGCCGCGCTTCTTCCGGCGCGTGCCGAACCAGGAGCGCGTCGTCGTCGGTCTCGACGAGGACGGCACGCCGAACTCGGTTCGAGTCCAGCAGACGCTGATCCTGCAGCGGCTCGGCGACTACGTCTTCGCCATCGCCGCGCCGGTCAGGACCGTGCTTCCGGGACCGGGCACGGGGTCGCCCCCCGGCCAGCGGACGAACCAGATCCTCTGGCAGGGCTTCTCGCCGGGGATCCGCAAGCTGTCCGTCGTCGCCGATCTGCGCGTGGCCGAGAGCGCGCCGCTGCTGCCCGTCAAGGTTCACGTTGAGAAGATCGGAGCACGAAGCGTGGTCGTGATCGAGAACGCGACCGGC
>JBKPQP010000181.1:0-14887 GCA_046734155.1 Actinomycetota bacterium
TAGCCGTCGGTCGCGATCACGACGTGCTCGGCGTCCACGTCGTCGAGCGACTCTAGCCGCGTCTCCTCGACGATCTCGGCTCCGGCTGCGACGGCGCACGCGGCGAGCCGCCGCACCCAGCGGGCAGGCTGGAGCGACCCGTCGCCCGGGTGCAGGATCGCGCCTCGGAAGGTCGCGGCCAGCGGCCCGGGAAGCTCTTCAATCCACTCGGCGGCGATTCCGTCCGCGCGCAGCGCCTCGTACTCGCCGCGGATCGAAGCTAGCTCCTCGTCGTCGGCCAGGCGGAGGCTCCCGACACGCCGTAGGGCATCGCCGGCAAGCTCCGCCATTCGATCCAGGGCACGCTCGGTAAAGCGCCAGAGCTCCGGCGCAGCGTCGCCGAACCGCTCACGCGCTTCCGGGTACGGAATCGCAAGCCCGCGCAGAGCGAAGCCGCCGCTGCGCCCGCTCGCGCCCCACGCGACCCGCCGAGCCTCGAACAGGCGCACGTGCCGCCCCGCCTCGGCGAGTGTGAGGGCGCACGAGCAGCCCGTGACGCCGCCGCCAATCACGACGACGTCTGGGTGCCCGTCTCGGGCCACACACACGAGCGGTTCCGCAGGCTCTTGAAGCCAGTACGACTCGGCCATATGTCGCCGATGCTAATTCGCCCGGTACACACCCCCTCCCGCGACCGCACAGCCGGCGAGCTCCAGCTCCGTGAGCGCGGATGCCAGCGCACCGGCATCGAGCCCGGTCGCATGCGCGAGCTCGTCTGCGCTCGCAGGCCCGTCCCGCAGACGAGCAAGCACGGTTTCGGCTGAGGAACCGAGGTCAGCCGGCTCCTTGTCGGTGCCAGTGAGCCCGAAGACGTCGAGAACGTCGGCGGCCCTCGTCAGCGGCGCGGCGCCGAGCTTGAGCAAGTCATTCGTCCCGGATGACAGGGCCGAGGTGATCTCCCCGGGCACCGCGAACACCTCGCGGCCCTCCTCGAGTGCGAGGTCTGCAGTGATCAGCGCACCGCTCCGGTCACGTGCCTCGACGACCACGGTCGCTGCCGAGAGGCCCGCGATGATCCTGTTCCGCGCGGGAAAGCGCCAGGGTGCGGGCTCGACGCCGGGCGCATACTCCGACACCGTTAGCCCGGTGGCGCGGATGCGGGCGGCGAGCTCTCGATGCGCGGCGGGATAGTCCCGGTCGATGCCGCACCCGAACACGCCGACCGTGAGACCGCTGACCTCGAGTGCTCCGCGGTGCGCTTCTCCGTCAATGCCGCGCGCGAGGCCGCTCACGACGACGAGGCCTGCCCGGCCGAGCTCGCGACCGAGCTTCCGCGCGACCTGGGCGCCGTACGGCGAGCACGAGCGCGCGCCGACGACAGCGACCGTGGCACGCCGGAGGAGCGCCAGGTCGGCGTCGCCGCGAACGAAGAGACCCGGCGGCGGATCGTGGATCGCGTGGAGCAGCGGTGGGAAATCCGTCGCCGAGCGTGGGATCCACCGAACACCCTTGGCGCGCAGTCGTGCGCGGTACGCAACCTCGTCGAACCCGCGCGCGAAGGCGCGGAACGCCCGATCGCGCGGGGTCCGGACGACGTGCGAACCCGTCTCCGCCGCGAAGGCCGCGAGGGCGAGCTCGCTCACGGCGCTCCAAGCTCCGTCGGCGACCGGTAGGCAAGCGCCTCGGACAGGTGCTCCGCTCCGACCGCAGGCTCCGAGGCGAGTGCGGTGATCGTCTCCGCGACGCGCCTCGCCCGTGCCCGCCCACGTCCCGAGAGCGGCAGCCGTTCGACGGCCCTATCGAGCAGCTCAGTCGCCTCCCTCGTCCACTCCGAACGCCCAACCTCCAACCGCTCACGCCCGGCAGCCACGCGGTGTCGCACCGGATCAGACGCTTCGCCAGGCGGAGCGGCGAGCTCGACCGCTCGCGACCGGGGCATGGCAACGACCAGGTCGAAGCGGTCGAGCAGCGCCCGCGACAGCTTGTCCCGAAACGCAGACAGCCGCTGCGGTGAGCACTTGCAGTCGGCCGCCGGATCCCCACGGGCGCCGCACGGACAGAGGTTCATTGCCGCGACCAGCTGGAAGCGCGCCGGGAACAACGCTCGACCACCCACGCGCGCGATGCTGACCACGCCATCCTCCAGCGGCTGCCGCAGCGCCTCGAGCGCGGGCCGTTGGAACTCGGCGAACTCGTCGAGAACGAGCACGCCACGATGCGCCAGGCTGACCTCGCCGGGCTTCGGCCCTGGCCCGCCTCCGACCAGGGCTGCGACGGACGCGCTGTAGTGCGGCGAACGGAGCGGGCGCGTAGTCACGAGCGGTCGGTCCGCGGCCAGCATCCCCGCCACGGAGTGAATGCGCGTGACCTCGATCGCCTCCTGTGGCGAGAGCGGCGGGAGGATCCCGGACAAGCGCCGCGCGAGCATCGTCTTCCCGGTTCCGGGCGGGCCCGCGAGCAGAAGGTTATGCCCGCCTGTCGCCGCGATCTCGATCGCACGTCGAGCGCGTTCCTGTCCTCTCAGGTCGGCGAGGTCAAGGACCGGCGCCTCCGCCCGATACCCGTTCCGCGGAACCCACGGCTCGGGCACCAGCTCGCCCCGCAGATACGCGACGGCGTCGGCGAGGTGCCGCACGGGCACGGGATCGATTCCGGCGAGAGCCGCCTCCGGCGACGACCGCGCTGCGCAGAGCATCCGCGGCAGGCCGGCCTCGAGCGCGGCCTCCGCCAGCGCAAGGACTCCGCCGACCGGCCGCAACCGACCGTCGAGCGCGAGCTCACCCACGGCCGCGTGATCCTCGAGCGAGTCGCGCGGGATCTGGCCCGAGGCGGCCAGAATCGCCAGCGCGATCGGCAGGTCGAAAGCCGAGCCCTCTTTCCGCAGCGCCGCGGGGGCCAGGTTGACCGTGATCCGCCGCAGCGGCCAGTCCAGCTCCGCCGAAGCGATTCCGCTCCGCACGCGGTGCTTCGCCTCCTGGCACGCGCGGTCCGCCAACCCAACGATCGCAAAGCCGGGCACACCGTTCTCGAGATGCGCCTCGACCTCGACCCGGCGGGTCTCGAGCCCAACGAGTGCGTGCGTGAGAGTGCGCGCGAGCACCCAGTCCACGGTAGGGTTCCGTGGCTCACGTGTCTGTGACGCAAACGCGCCGAACGCGTAACTTCGCGGCCGTCACCATCGCCGCCGCGGGCGTCGGCCTAATCACGAGCCTCGCAATAGCCGCGTCGTCACCGGTCGCAGTCAAGGCAACGGCCCGGAGCGAGGTCGCACCCGCAGCCGCCGGCGACTGGTTCGCGTGGTCACGGAGCCGCGGGAAGCGCCTGCAGAGCCCATTCGACGTCTTCGCGCAGCAAGCCGGACACGCGGCATTCAAGGTCAACCCGAAGGGCACGCAGGCGTTCACCGGTGGGATCGACGGGAGAACGCTCGTCTACCAGCTGCTCCGGGGCCGGCTCGGGGCGCGCTCCGACCTCAGGCTGTACGACCTCGCGACGCGCCAGCAGCTGCCGACGCCGGCAGGCGTGAACTCCTCCAAGTGGGAGTGCTGCGCCACGATCTCGGGCGACTGGATCCTGTACAGCCGCGGCCGGGCGTTCAGCCGCGACACGCAGATGATCCTCCTGCGCAACCTCGCGACTGGCGAGCAGCGCGTGCTCGACGCGGTTCAGAACCGCCGTGGCGTGACGAGCGCGGGCCAGCTGAACGGGAACTTCGCCGTGTGGCGGCGTTGCAACCCGCTTCCGAAGTGCGAGCTCTTCCGCTACGACCTCGCCAGCGCCTCGGCGACCGCAATGCCAACCGCGCCCGGGAAGATCACGTACAGCCCGTCGGTCAACAAGAACGGCACGGTCTACTACGGGCAGAGCAACCGCGGCTGCGGGAAGTCGGTGCAGCTCGTGAAGCAGCCCGTCGACGGCGCCGCGCAGGTGATCCTGTCACTGCCTGCCGGCCGCGACATCGACGTGACGTACGCCGACCAGCTCGTCACTCCACCTCCGCCCCGCGTACAGACGACGCGCATCTACTACGCCCTCGTGCGGTGCAAGCCGCGCGGATGGGACATCTACCGCGTCGACGACATGGAGTCGATCCCGCCCCCGCCCTAACGCGCGACGATCACGTCCTCGAAGAACTCGCCCGCGCGGCGGCCGGTGCGGCGATTCACGTGACGGCGGTAGCTCGTCTCGATTGTGAGCCCGGCACGGTCGAGGATGTCCGGGTACAGCTCTCGGCGGTCGTTGACCACGACCACTACGTGTGCGCCGCGTCTTAGCGACTCGCGTGCGTTCGCGAGCACGGCCGCGATCCCGTCGACGTAGTCGCCGATCGCCTTCGCGCTGACACCTCGCTCGGCGGCGCCCAGCTCGAGGTCGCGGCGATCGTCGAGCGAAAGCAGCTCGTACGCGTAGCGGTGCTGCTCGTGGTAGTCGATCAGCCCCGGATAGGGCGGCGAGGTGACGACGCCGTCGAACTGGCCGCCGAGCTCGAGCTTCCGGGCGTCGCCGTGCAGGACGACCGCTTGAAGTCCGCGCGCGCGCACGCGCGAGAAGGCGCGGATCCGCTCGAGCGTGTCGAGCGCGTAGCGGCGGATGAAGTGCTCGGCGCGCTCGACCGGCCGGCACGTCCGGCGGTGCTTGTGGCACCAGTACTCGCCGATCTGCGGCGCACGCGGGAAGTCGAGGTCGAAGTGCGTGGTGCGCCTGGCCGAGCGGGCAGCCCGCGCGAGGACGACCCGCATCACGTCTCCGTGCTCGTAGTCCTCGATCAGCGAGCGGTAGAAGACGAGCTCCGCCGCGGCTTTCGGGGCGTACCAGGCGTCCACGAATGCGTGCGGACGAGGCGGCCGCGCGCCGTCGAACGCCTCCAGCCGGCGCAGCGAGTCGCGGAGCTCGGTCTCGAGCGTGAAGAGGTTGTACTCAGCCGTCTTGACACGCATGAGCAGGCAGTTGAACGCGGCGACGTCGGCGCCGGTCGCGCTGCGCCCGCTCTCGAGCGACTGGACAAGCGTCGTGCCCGAGCCGGCGAACGGGTCGAGCACGTTCCGCGCGCGCGGCAGGTGCCGCTCGAGCAGCGCCTCGACGAGCTGCGGCACGAACTTCCCGAGGTACGGATGCAGCCGGTGGACGTGCTTGGTCCGCTCCCGCTCGGGCAAGTCGCGCTCCGACCAGGAGAGGTCGAGATCGAGCTCGCGATACAGCGCGTCCTGGGTCGGAGCCATCGCTCAGACCTTCGTCGCCGTTGAAGCGACTCCTAGTCCACCCAGGCGACCGCGAGCTCGACCTGGTGCTCGTCGGAGCGCTCGTGGACCTGACCGGCGACGTCGAGCCCGAGCTCCCAAAGGCGGTCGGCGACTGGTTCGGCCCGCGGAGAATCGGGGCGACGGCAGCTTCCGTCCGACGAGACAATCAGGCGTCGAGCGAACGCGCGGACCCGGTCGAGCGGGCCAACCTCGATTCGCACGTGCACGAAGTCGAAGCGGAACGGCGGCGTCCACGTCGCGGCGTCGCCGACCCAGATCCGGTCCGCCCACTGCGGGAGCCGCGCACGTGCCAAGTCGACGAGGCCCGCCGCGAAGTCGACGCCGTACGGCTCGAGCTCGTGGTCGCTCCACGCGACGACCGACTCGATGAGCAAGCCGTTTGCACAGCCGACATCGAGGAACGTCCCGGGCCCGTCGATCGCTTCGACGACCCCGTGGCGCGCGGCCTGCCAGCGCTCAGCCGAGCCGTGGAAGCCCGACTGCGCACGTGGATCATCGGTTCGCAGGTAGGCCTGCTCGAACTCAGAAGGCGTTTGCAACGACCTGGAGCTTGCCCGTTCGCTCGGCGACGACGTCGAAGCGCACCTCGAAGCGGCTCGCGTCCGGGGACGCAGCGAGCCACGCTCCTGCAGCTTGCCGCAAACGGCGCACCTTCTCCGGCGTGACCATCTCCAGCGGGTGGCCCAGCTCCGCGCCGCGTTTCGCTTTCACTTCGCAGAAGACGATCAGACGGCCGCGCCGTAGGACGAGGTCGAGCTCGTAGCCACCGATCCAGACGTTCGTCGCCAGCACGCGGTAGCCGCGCAGCCTGTAGTGCCGCAGCGCGCGCTGTTCCGCCCGCGTCCCGATTGCCCTGGTACTAAACGGCTGCCGCGAGCCTGGCGGCGGCTTCTTCTTCACTCAGGTAGCAGAGCGCCTGGAACGACCGGCGGTGGATGTGGCACGGACCGTGCTCGCGGACGAGCCGCGAGTGGCGCGGCGTGATGTAGCCGACGTGGGATGAGAAGCCGTACCGCGGATAGAGCGCATCCATTCGCAGCATTGCCCGGTCACGGACGACCTTCGCCACGATCGACGCCGCCGCGATCGCCGCGCTGCGCTCGTCGCCGTCGACGACCGCGATGTGCTCCGGCGCAGTCGGCCCAAGGCGGAACCCGTCCACGAGGCATGCCTCGGCCGGAGGCGACAGCGCATGCAACGCCCGGCGCAGCCCGTTCAGGTTCGACCGATGCAACCCCACGCGGTCGATCTCACCGGGCGAGACGACCTGGACCGAGATTCCCGCCGCGCTGTCGAGCACTGCGCGGAACAACTCCTCGCGATCCTCGGGAGAGACCTGCTTCGAGTCGTTCAGCTGCGCGAGGGGCCGAACGCGGTGATCGCGAAGAGAGTCGTAGTCGAGTAGGACGCCAGCCACCACGAGTGGGCCGGCGAGTGAGCCGCGGCCTGCTTCGTCAGCCCCGGCGACGAAGCGAGCGCCGAGCCTTCGGTCGAACCTCAGCAGCCTCTGCGCCGTCTTCGTCGGCAGCAGCCGGCTCTTCTGTTTCTGGCTCAGCGCCGTCAGCTTCTTCGGCAGTTGGCTCGTCGGCGACGGGCTGCTCGTCGACTGATTCCTCGACTGGCTCGTCGCCGTCGACGGAGGGCTCGACCTCGACCACGTCCGCGGCACGCGCCGAGGATACCGCCGCTCCCTGCTGCACCTCGCGGACGCGCGCCTTCTTCCCCACTTTCGCGCGCAAGTAGTAGAGCTTCGCGCGGTTGACGTCGCCGATCGCCTGCACCTCGATCTTCTCGATCTTCGGCGAGTGAAGCGGGAACGTGCGCTCGACGCCGACTCCGAACGACTGCTTGCGGACGGTGAACGTCTCGCGCACGCCGGAGCCCTGGCGCTTGATGACGATGCCCTCGAACACCTGGACGCGTCGGCGCTGGCCCTCGATCACCTGGAAGTGCACGCGCACGGTGTCTCCGGCCTTGAAGACCGGCACGTCGGATCGCAGCTGACGCTGCTCGAGTAGCTCGATCGGATTGCTCATGGCGAGGAGGCCCTGCGGGCCTTGCGTAGATGCTAGCGGAGGTCGCCTCTACTTGAAGCCGATGCGCCCGGGCGGCCAGTAGATCGCGAACACCGGCCCGATGAGGTTTTTCCGCGGAACCGTGCCCCAGCGGCGCGAGTCGCAGGACGAGGCGCGGTTGTCGCCCAGCATCAGGTACTGGCCCGGCGGGACCGTATGTTCGGGAATCGTCTCCGAGTCGCGGCGGTCGGGCTTCACGTAGGGCTCGTTCAGCTTCTTGCCGTTCAGGTAGATGTAGCCGCTCTGCTCGCGCCAGCGGTCTCCGGGGAGTGCGATCAGGCGCTTGACGAAAGTCTCGCCGCCGCTGCCCGTGTCGCCGGCGCTGCACTGCACCTCCGCAGCCGGAGGGGTCTTGAAGACGACTATCTCGCCCCGCTTCGGGTCGCGGAAGTGGTAAATGAACCGGTTCGCGAGGACGCGGTCCGACCACCGGGCCTCGCAGCCGCTCCCGGGCCGCGCGCAGTGCAGAGTCGGTTCCATCGACGACGACGGGATTCGGTAGGGATTGACGACGTAGGCCTTGATCGCGAGCACGATCGCAACCGCGCCCAGGATCGTGATCGCCCAGTCGATGGCGATCCGGACCTGGCGCGGAAGACCATGCGTCAGGAGGTCGATGGGGTTTCTCAGGACGCGGTCCTTGCGCGGCTTTGCTCGCGTCGCCACTCCTCAATCCTTCCGTGATCGCCGGAGAGCAGGACCTCCGGCACCTGCCAGCCGCGGAACTCGGCCGGTCGTGTGTAGTGGGGGTACTCCAGGCCGCCCTCGAGCTCCGCGGAGAAGCTCTCCTCCACGGCCGACTCCTCGCTGCCGAGCGCTCCCGGCAGCCTACGAGCGATCGCGTCGATCACGACCATCGCGGGCAGCTCGCCGCCGGACAGGACGTACGGGCCGATCGAAACCGCGTCGGTCGCGAGATGCTCGCCCACGCGCTCGTCGAAACCCTCGAACCGCGCCGAGAGCAAGGTCAGATGGTCTTCTCCGGCTAGCTCTTCGACCAGCTCCTGGTCGAGCCGGCTCCCCTGGGGTGTCAGAGCGATCACCCGGTGGCGGGGGTCCTCGCCGTAGGCGGCTTCGAGCGCGGCCGCCACGACGTCGACGCGCAGGACCATGCCCGCGCCGCCGCCGTACGGTTCGTCGTCGACCTGGCCGTTGCGGAGCGGCGTCGTGTCGCGGTAGTTGAGCAGCCGAAGCTCGAGCTCGGTGCCGAGCACGGCAGCGAGCGGCCGCTGCTCGGTGAGCCAGGCGAACGCGTGAGGGACGAGCGTGAAGACATCGATTCGCAGAGCGAGGGAGAGTAGCTATCCGTCTGTGAAGCCGGTTTGAACAACGATTCGACCCGCGGTCAGATCGACCTCCTGAACGCACGCGTCGACGAGCGGAAGCGCGAGCCCCGTGTCCAGCTCGAGCACGTCGTTCGCCGGGCCGGACGAGACCGCGGTCACGCGCCCGAGCTTGGCGCCGCCGGCCTCCTCGACCTCGAGACCGACGAGCTGGAACGCGTAGTACTCGCCCTCCCCCGGCTCCGGGAGGGCACTCCGGTCGAGCTCGATCGCGTCGCCCCGGGCGGCCTCACGGTCGAGCCGGATCACGGGACGGCCGCCGGCGCGCTTCGACTCGACGATCCGCGCCGGCTCGCCGCCGACGAGCAGCGTCACGCCCTCTGCGAAGCGATCAGGGTCCTCGCTCGCCTGCTCGACGACGAACGCGCCCCCGAGCCCGTGCGGCTTGCCGACCCTCCCGACCTCGACTCTCACGCGAGCGACTCGAAATGCGCGGTCGCGTCGGCGCGCGACTGTGGCGTTCTGACGTTCTCCGCGACGAACGTCTCCGCCTCGGGCCAGCCGGAGGCGAGCATCTCGGAGGCGACGCGCTCGACGTCGATCGGCGTGCGACGGAACTCGACGTCGTCGGAGACGAGCGCCCAGAACGCCGCCACGTCGTCCTCGTACGGCCACCCGACCGCTCCCGCATTCACCCAGCGGTCGCGCTTGAACTGCATGTGCGTGTGCCCGGCAACGACGAAGCGTGCGTCGACGCCTGCGAGCGCTTCGTCGAACCGCTCCGCCGGAGATGCGTCCGTGAGGATCGGGCGCATGTCGTCCTTCGGGGATGCGTGGCAGTAGAGCACGCCGTCGTGCTCGACGGTCAAGGGCCAGCTCTGGGCCCACGCGAGCGTCTCGTCGTCGAGCTTGGAACGCGTCCAGTCGTCGGGCTCACGGTCGCAGTTCCCGCGGACGAAGTCGGCGTCCACGCTGCGAACGAGCGCCGCAACCTCGGCGGGCTGGGAGCCGAGGAAGAGGTCGCCGCCGAAGACGATCGCGTCGACGCCTTCCCTTTCGACCTCCGCGAGAACGGCCTCGAGCGCCGCGGGAACGCCGTGGACGTCGTAGAGCCCCGCAACGCGCAAGCGCTACTCCAGGATCTCGAGCACGACCCGGTGGTGCGACTTGGCACCGCTCGCGCGGACGATTGCCCGCAGGGCCCGTGCGATCCTGCCCTGGCGGCCGATCACCTTGCCGACGTCCGCCTTCGCCACGCGGAGCTGGAGGACGGTCGCACCTTCGCGCTGAACCTCCTCGACCTCTACGGCGTCCGGTTCGTCGACGAGTTGCCGCGCGAGGTGCGCGAGCAGCTCAGCCACCGACGTTCGCCTTCTTGAGCAGGCGAGCCACCGTGTTCGACGGCGTCGCGCCTTTCGAGAGCCACTCCTTGACCTTGTCCTCGTCGAAGTCGATCGTCGAGGGGTCGGTCTGCGGGTTGTAGCGGCCCACGATCTCGATGAACTTGCCGTCGCGCGGCGAGCGCGAGTCGGCCACGACCACCCGGTAGACCGGGTTCTTCTTCGACCCGACACGGGTCAACCTCATCCGAACTGCCATCTATCTCCTCTGTTCAACATGGAGGAACCCATGGTTCCCCCATGAGCCCCCTCCTTCGCGAATTGCTGGAGCCAACACTACCGGGGCTGCGCTCGGGCAAAGCCCGGCTCCGCCCACGAGACGCTTCGCTTCGTTAGTCACTTTCGAGCTTGTTGTTGAGCCTGCTGCAGGAGCTCCGGCGGGAGCCCGGGCATTTTGCCTTTCTTCATCTGCTTCATCATCTTCTGCATCTGCTTGCGGGCCGAGAGCAGCTGGTTGACCTGCTGGACCGAGGTGCCGCTGCCGGCCGCGATTCGCTTGCGGCGCGAGCCGTCGATCACGTGTGGCAGACAGCGTTCCTGCGGCGTCATCGAGAGCACGATCGCCTCGACCCGGCCCATGTCCTTCTCGTTGACGTCGATGCCCTGGAGCTGCTTGCCGACGCCCGGGAGCATCGAGAGCACCCCCTTCAGCGGCCCCATGCGCCGCAACATCTTGTAGCTCGCCAGGAAGTCGTCGAAGGTGAACTCGCCTGCCATGAACTGCTGTTCGAGCCGGGCCTGCTCGTCCTCGTCGGCGGCCTGCTCGGCCTTCTCGATCAGCGTCAGGACGTCGCCCATCCCGAGGATGCGCGAGGCCATGCGGTCGGGATGGAAGTACTCGATCTGGTCGAGCTTCTCGCCGATCGAGGCGAGTTTGATCGGCTTGCCGGTGACCGCTTTGACCGAGAGGGCCGCGCCGCCGCGCGCATCGCCGTCGAGCTTCGTCAGGACGACGCCGTCGAACGCGACGCGCTCCTGAAACGCCTCCGCGACCGAGACGGCTTCCTGGCCGGTCATCGCGTCGAGCACGAGCAGGACGTTGGTCGGCTTCGACGCGTTCCGTACCGCGGCGAGCTCTTCCATCAGCGCCTCGTCCACGTGGAGCCGGCCCGCAGTGTCGAGGATGACCACGTCCTTGCCCTGGCTCCGCGCCTGGTCGATTCCCGACGTGACCGCCGTGACCGGGTCCTCCGCTGTGAACACCGGGATCTGGAGCTCGCGGCCGAGCTGCTCGAGCTGGTCGACGGCAGCCGGGCGAGCGAGGTCGGCCGCGACGAGAGCGGGCGAGTGGCCCTCCTTGCGCAGGAGCAGCGCCAGCTTCGCGGCGGTTGTTGTCTTGCCCGAGCCCTGGAGGCCTGCGAGCAGGATCACCGTCGGTGGGCGGCTCGCGAACGCGAGCTTCGAGCCGCCGCTGCCCATGAGCGCCGTCAGCTCCTCGTGGACGATGCGCACGACCTCCTGGCCCGGCGTGAGGCTCTTCGTCACGTCCGCGCCGAGCGCCCGCTCGCGCACGCGCGCGACGAAGTCCTTCACGACCTTGAAGTTGACGTCCGCCTCGAGCAGCGCGAGGCGGATCTCACGCATTGCGCGGGAGATCGACTCCTCGTCGAGCTTGCCCCGACCGCGGACGTCGTGCAGCGCGGCCTGGAGACGGTCTGAAAGCGCGTCGAACATGGCCCGCCAGTGTACTCGCAGCCCTCTTCGCTCCATACTTGGTGTGGAAATGGCCAGTTGCCTCAACTGCGGCGAGGCCAACCCGGATCACGCACGGTTCTGCCTCGCCTGCGGGGCTCCCCTCGAGGAGCCTGCTGCGCCCCGCGAGATGCGCAAGACGGTGACCGTCGTCTTTTCGGACGTGATCGACTCGACGCCGCTCGGCGAGGCGCTCGACCCCGAGAGCTACCGCCGCATGCTCTCCCGCTACTTCATCGAGGTGAGCCGCGTCCTCGAGCACCACGGAGGCACCGTCGAGAAGTTCATCGGCGACGCTGTGATGGCCGTGTTCGGGATCCCGGTCGTCCACGAGGACGACGCGCTGCGGGCGGTGCGGGCCGTGACGGAGCTGCGGGAGTCGCTCCACGCGCTCAACGAGGAACTGCTGGCCGAGTTCGGCATGGAGCTGCGCGTGCGTACGGGAATCAACACCGGTGAGGTCGTGGCCGGTGATCCGGGGGAGGGGCAGGCGTTCGCGACCGGCTCAGCCGTCGCGACGGCGCAGAGGCTCGAAGCGGCTGCCAGCCCAGGCGAGATCCTGATCGGAGACAGCACGTTTCGGCTCGTGCGCGAGGCGGTGCTCGTCGAGCCGCTCGAGCCGCTTCAGCTGAAAGGGAAGTCGCAGCCCGTGCGGGCGTGGCGTCTCCTCGGCGTCCTCTCTGGCGCACCGGCCTTCGCCCGGCGCCTCGATTCGCCGATGGTCGGCCGCGATCGGGAGTTGGAGCGGCTGCGGACCGCGTTCGAGGAGGCCGTCCGGACGCGCGAGTGCCGCGTGATCAGCGTCATTGGAACGGCCGGAATCGGCAAGTCGCGCATCGTCAAGGAGCTGCTCTCGAGTATCGAGGACGATGCCTCGGTCCTCTCCGGACGATGTCTCCCCTACGGGAAGGGAATCACGTACTGGCCGCTCCGAGACCTCGTCCGCCGGGCCGCCGGCGAGGTTTCGCGCGAAGGGATCGAGCGGATCCTCGAGGGCAACCCGGATGCGGACAAGATCGCCTCACGGATCTCGGGTGCGATCGGCATCGCCGGCAGCAAGAGCGCCCCCGAGGAGACGATGTGGGCCGTCCGCCGGCTGCTCGAGCACCTGGCCCGCGATCAGCCGCTCGTGATCGCGTTCGACGACCTCCAGTGGGCGGAGCCGACCTTCCTCGACCTGATCGAGTACCTACTCGGGTGGATCCGCGACGCGCCGATCCTGATCGTCTGCATGGCCCGCCCCGACCTGCTCGAACTCCATCCCGGCTGGCTTGGAACCTTTGCGAGTGCAACGGCAATCGTGCTCGATCCGCTGTCCGAAGCCGAAGCCGAGGAGCTGCTCGACCTGCTGAGCGGAGAGACGGATCTGACCGCCGACCTCTTCGCGCGAATCACGGACGCCGCGGAGGGCAATCCGCTCTACGTCGAGCAGATGCTGGCAATGCTGACCGAGAATGGGACTGGGAACGGGTCGTCCTCGCACGACCTCGCGATTCCGCCGACGATTCACGCGCTCCTGGCCGCGCGCCTCGACCGCCTCGAGTCCGAGGAGCGGGCCGTGATCGAACGCGCTTCTGTGATCGGCAAGGAATTCTGGCGCGGTGCGATCTCCGAGCTCACGCCGGAGGAAGAACGGGGATCGTCCGGGGCGCGCCTCATGACGCTGTCCCGTAAAGAGCTCATCGAGCCGAGCGTCTCGATCTTTCCCAACGAGGACGGCTTCCGCTTCCGCCACATCCTGATTCGAGATGCGGCCTACCTCGGGATTCCGAAGGAGACGAGAGCCCACCTCCACGAGCGCTACGCCGGCTGGCTCGAACGAACGACGGGCGAGCGCGCGAGCGAGCTGGATGAGATCATCGGCTACCACCTCGAGCAGGCACACGGCTACCGTACGGAGCTCGGCCCCTCCGGTCCCGCAGAGCTCGCCACGCGAGCCGGCGAGCGGCTCGCCGCGGCGGGACGACGCGCGATTGTCGCCCGCGGTGATGTGTCTGCGGCTGCGACGCTCATTGCCCGCGCGGTCGACCTACTACCGCCGGATCATCCGGATCGCGCAGCGCTCCTGACCGAGCTCGGCAGCGCTCGGATGCGCACAGGCGACTTCGCAGGTGCCGACGCCGCGTTGACCAAGGCACACGACAGCGCTACTGCGACAGGTGACCGGCGGCTCGAGCTGCGCACGACGATCGAGCGCGAGTTCTTCCGAAGCTTCACGAGCCCCGAGGGCTCGGCGCTCGACGACTCCCATGTAGCCGATGAGGTCATCCCCGAGCTCGAGGCGCTCGGCGACGACGTCGGCCTGGCCAAAGCGTGGTGGCTGAAGAGCGAGGCTGACGTCAATGCGTGCCGGTGGGGCGCACGGGCACACGCCCTCGAACGCGCGCTCGAGCACGCCCGCCAGTCGGGAGTGGAAGCGGAAATCGCGGTGATTACGTCTTTGCACGCTCAGGCGCTTTACTTCGGGCCGACGCCCGTCGCGGAGGCGGTCACGCGGTGCGAGGAGTACCTGGCGGAGAACGCTGAGAACCGGACGCTCGAGGCCTCCGTCACAGGCATCCTGGCCGGCCTCAGCGCCATGCAGGGCGACTTCGATCGAGCGCGCAGCTTGCAGGCCGGCGCCCGCGCGATCTACGAGGATCTTGGCCTGCGCTTCAGACTGGCAGTCACATCGTCGCTGCTCGGCGCCGATATCGAGCAGCTCGCCGGGCAATTGGACGAGGCAGTCTCGATTCTCCGCGACGCGTTCAAGACCGTTCAAGGGATGGGAGCGATGAGCACGACGGCAACGATGGCGGCGTTCCTCGCAGACGCCCTGTCTCAGGCCGGGGAGCACGACCCAGCCGACGACGCCGCGAGGTTCAGCGAAGAGCACGCTCCCTCGAGCGACATCGTGACCCAAGTGCTCTGGCGGATCGCACGAGCGCGTGCGCTCGCCGATCGGCAGACGGCGGTAGCGGAGGAGCTCGCCCGACACGCGGCTGCTCTCGCCCGCGACACGGACTATCCCGACCTGAAAGCCCGGACGCTGACCTGCCTTGCGCAGGTGATCAGCCCCGGAGAGGAACAGTTGTCGCTGCTCGAGGAGGCCCGCGCGATCTACGAACGGAAGGGAAACGTGGCGGCAGTGGCTCGGCTGCCCATTGGTTCCGTCCACCCAGCGTAGGATTCGCCGACCCAGCCAACCGAAGGGAGCG
>JBKPQP010000182.1:0-4675 GCA_046734155.1 Actinomycetota bacterium
GCCCATCTCCTGGTAGCCCTTGGTCGACCACCACGCGTGGGCGCCGATCACGAGCAGGACGCCGAGCCCGACGAACACCTGGACCGTGCGCGAAAGCCGCGTCTGGTCGGCGAGGGGCCTGCCGTTGCGGGAGAGCTCGGATCCGCTCTCGTGGTCGGCATAGAGCCGCTCGAACAACGAGAGCGCCGCATTGCGCTCGATGCCGACCTGCCCGGCCTCGGCGAGGAATCGCTCGCGGTTCACGGTGAACTCCATCGCATAGTTGCTATAATAGCACTCTTGCTATTGAAATCAAGAAGCTAGCGTTCCGGTCATGCATCTGCATCGCGTGGCGGCGCTCCTCGTGGCCCTCGTCGTCGTGGTGCCTGCGGCCGACGCTCGCTCGGGACACGTGAAGGTCCGCGTCAGTCCGCGGACGTCGTCCGCCGACCAGCCGGTTCACATTCGAATTTCGGGTTTGTACCCTCGTTCTTCGGCAGAAATCCGGCTTCGCGTGAGAGATGCGAGCGGGAAACTGTGGCACTCCTCGGCGGTGGTTCCGGTCGACTCCCGCGGCTCGGTCGACATGGACCGCGCTCCGGCCCGCTCCGGCGGATATGCCGGGCGTTGGGGCATGGGCTTGATCTCGTCGCTGACTACCCGAACGTCGTCGGGAGTTGGGTTCTCGTGGAAGAGCGCGGGCGGCGCGCAAGCGTTCAGGATCGACGTTCGTGTCCGCGGCAAGCGGGTGACATCGAGGACGTTCTTCCGATCAATTCCTGGACGCGTAGCGGAGGAGCCCGTGACCACGTCGGGCCTGTACGGACGGTTCTACACGCCGTCGATCGGCCCAGGCAGCCCGGGGCGGAAGCGGACCGCGATCCTGGTGCTCGGAGGGTCCGAAGGCGGCCTCCCGACCGCGCCGCTGCTGGCTGCGCTTGCCGCGCACGGGTACCCGACTCTCAGCCTCGCCTACTTTCGCGCCGCCGGCCTCCCGCAGACACTGGAGAACATCCCGCTCGAGTACTTCCAGCAGGCACTCCTCTGGCTCCGCGCTCAACCACTGGTCGACCCGAACCGGATCGTCGTCCTCGGCGTCTCCTTCGGAAGCCAGGCCGCACAGCTTCTCGGAGTCCACTACCCGACACTCGTCAGCGCCGTCGTCGCCTCCGTTCCGAGCAACGTCGCGACGTGCGGAATCCCCTGCTCAGGGCCGGCCTGGACATTCGAGGGCCGACCGGTCCCGTACACCAGGGTGTTCAACGATCCGTCCCCGGCCGACAACCCCGACGCCATCATTCCCGACGAGCAAATTCACGGCCCGGTGCTCCTTGTCTGCGGAGGCCTCGATTCGGCATGGGTCTCCTGCATCTACACGCGGGCGATCATGAGCCGCCTCGCCGCGCGCGGACACGCGTATCGGGACGTCTCTTACGCGTTTGCCCGCGCTGGCCATCACGTCGGCAGTCTGCTCCCGTATTTCCCCGTGGCCCCTCGGAGGCTCTACTTCAATCAGGTCGACGAGCAGGCCCGAGCGAAGGTCTGGCCACATCTGCTCTCGTTCCTCGCGCGGCTGTAGCCTCCGCCGCCGTGTACCCGATCTTCGTCGTTCTTCTCGACGGTCTCGCCGACCGCGCGCACGACTCGCTCGGCGGGCAAACTGCGAACGAGATCGCCGAGACGCCGAATCTCGACCGCCTGGCGGCAGAGGGGTCGTGCGGGCTAATGCTCAGCCTCGGGCCGGGACGCGCTCCCGCTAGCGAGCTCGCGCATTGGGCGATGCTCGGCTACACGCCTGAGGAATTTCCGGGGCGCGCTGTGCTGGAGGCGACCGGTGCCGACCAGGAGATCGATCCCGGGCACGTGTTCGCGTTCGCAGCGCTGCGTCCCGCCGAGCGGCGCGACGACGGTCTCTGGCTCATCGGGCGACCGCGCAAGGGCGACGACGAAGAGGACTCCGCCGAGCTCGTATCGGCATGCGACGGGCTCGAGGTCGACGGCCTCCGGTTCGAGCTCCGACACCTCCAGCGCGGCGAGGCGATCCTCCGGGTGTTTCCCGACGCGGACGATCGCGTCACTGACTCGGACGCCTTCTTCAAGGACTGGCATCCGGTGCTCAAGCCCCAGGCGCAGATTCCCGAGGCGGAAGCCACTGCCCGTGCCGCAGAGACGTGGACACGCGAGACGATCGAGCTGCTCGAGGGACATCCGGTCAACGAGCGCCGGGCATCCGACGGGCTTCCGCCGTTCAACGTGATCACGCTCAAGTGGTGGGGGCGGCGGCGAGCGAGCCCGACCTTCCGCGAGCGCCACGGTCTCCATGGCAGCTTCCTCGGCGACTCGAAGTTCCTCCTCGGCCTTGCGCGCACGGTCGGCCTCGAGCCTTGGTACGTCCGTGAGGCGGGCGATCCCCCTGCAGACTTACGGGCGCGGCTCACGCTCGCTCGTGAGCGGCTCGACGAGGGGGACACGTTCGTCTTCTCGCACCTCAAGGCGACCGATTTGGCAGGCCACACGAAGGACCCGCAGATCAAGCAGAGCACCATCGAGGCGCTCGACGCGGAGCTCGGCGGGTTGCCGACGGACCGCGCGATCGTCTGCGTCACCGGCGACCACGCGACGCCGACGTACCCGGACGTCATCCACTCGGGCGACCCGGTTCCGTTCGTTGTCAACGGCCCAGGAGTTCGGACTGACGAGGTCGAGGCGTTCGGCGAGCTCGACTGCGCCCGCGGGATCCTCGGCCAGCTGCGCGGGACGGACATGATGCCAGTGCTCCTGAACGCCGCCGACCGGCCACTGTTCCTGGGCTCGCGCCCGACCCCGTTTCCGGGCGCCGACGGCTATCCCGATCTCCTCGTCCCGCTCTGATGGAAATCGCAGCCCGCATCCGCGGCTTCGAGATCTCGCCCGTCCGCTTCGTCCAAGTCGCGTGGACGAACGTGTTCCTGCTCTGGTTGATCGTCGGCACGGGGGCGGCGGTTCGGCTCACGGACTCGGGACTCGGCTGCAGCCATTGGCCCGGCTGTGAGCGAGGGGCTCCGCTGCCCGAGAAGAACGTGCACGCCTTCGTCGAGTTCGGGAACCGGCTCGTCGGCGGCGTCGTGATCACCGTCACGCTCCTGACCTGGCTCGCGGCGCGGAAGACTCCGGGCGTCCCGGACTGGGCTCGGAAGCTCGCCCTCGCCGTCCTGCTCGGGGCGCTCGCTCAGGCGCCGCTCGGCTACCTCGCCGTGGCGAGTGATCTCCGCTGGCCGGTCGTCATGGCGCACCTCCTCCTCTCGATGGCGCTCCTCGCGGGCGCGGTCGTGATCGCGGTCGAGGCGGTCGGCTTACGCGACGGCCGGACGGAGCCGATCGTCCCACTCGAGCTCCGGCGCCTCGCGGTCCTCTTCACGACAGCCGGTTTCGCGCTCGTCGTCAGCGGCACGTTCGTGACCGCGGCGGGCCCGCACTCGGGCGGGGGCGAGCACATCGACCGCTTCGGCTCACTCCAACCGACCGTCTACGTGCACGGCGTCTTCGTCGGCTTCTTTCTGATCTCGTTCCTGCTCTCGATCGGCTATCTCGCGGCCTACAGAGCGCGCTCACCGAGGCTGTTCCGGATCGCGCTCCTCGTCCTCGGGCTCCTGATCGTGCAAATGGGCGTGGGCGAGCTCCAGTGGCGTACGAAGCTGCCCTGGGAGATCGTGCTCGTCCACGTGGCGCTCGCTGCGGCTGTCTGGGCAGGCACCGTCGCGCTCGCTGCGCTGTTCTTCCGGCCACCTCGTTCTCTGCTGCCTGGGAACGCCTAGACTCAAGGAAGTGTCCGAGGAGCTCCTCGTCTCGAGCCGTCCCGAGCTCGAGCATCCGATCCTGATCGCCGCATTCCGCGGCTGGAACGACGGCGGCCAGGGCGCGTCGCTCGCGACCGGCTACCTGGCCAAGCTCTGGAACGCGAGGCGATTCGCAGAGATCGACCCGGAGAATTTCTTCGACTTCCAGGCGACCCGGCCGCACGTCTCGCTGGAGGACGGACTCACTCGACGGATCGACTGGCCCTCGACCGTTTTCTATCACGGCCGGCCGCCGGGGCTCGACCGCGACGTCGTGCTCCTGCTCGGGATCGAGCCGAACCTCCGCTGGCGCACGTTCACAGAGCTGGTCGTCGGCTTCCTCCAGGAGCTCCGCGTCGAGCTGGTCATCAGCCTCGGGTCGCTCCTCGCGGACGTGCCGCACACGCGACCGTGCCCCGTGACCGGGAGCGCGAGCGATCCGGAGCTCGTCGAGCGGCTCGGGTTGTCCGCCTCGCGCTACGAGGGCCCGACCGGGATCGTCGGCGTGCTCCATGACGCGTGCCGCGAGGCCGACCTGCCTTCGGCGAGCCTCTGGGCTGCGGTGCCGCACTACGTTTCGCTGACCCCGAGCCCGAAAGCGGCGCTCGCTCTCTGCGACCGGCTCGCCGACGTACTCGAGACGGCGATCGATACGACCGAGCTCGCCGAGGCCGCGGAGAACTACTCCGAGCAGGTGTCTGAAGCGGTCGCGTCCGATCCGGACACAGCGGCCTACATCGAGGAGCTCGAGCAGCGTGCGGACACGCTCGCCGAGGAGGCCGAGCTTCCATCGGGTGACGCTCTCGCGGCCGAGCTGACCCAGTTCCTCCGCGATCGAGAGCGCGACAACGGCGACGACGACGTCGCGCGCGACCAGTAGC
>JBKPQP010000183.1:0-12852 GCA_046734155.1 Actinomycetota bacterium
TCGCCGAGGAGCTCGGCGCTGGAGACGACTGCGGCCGGTCGTCCCCGGAAGCGTGCGGCAACTCTTGGCCCAGAGGCGGCGAGACGCCGCAGCGCCTCAAGGCCATAACCGGCATTTGCGGCCGTTTCCTTCATGCCTTACTCGGGTGTGTGTGCGAGTTCCCTCGAACGGGGTTATCTCGGGATCTGCGAGAGCTCGCCGAGCCGGCCGAGCGTGTCGCGCACGTTCAGTAGTAGGCGCAGCCGGTTCGCGCGGACGGCGCGATCGTCGGCGAGGACAAGCACCTCCTCGAAGAATCGGTCGAGGAGCGGCCCGAGCTCGGCGCCTGCCTCGACTGCGGCGTTGAAGTCGCCCGCGTCGAGCGCCGCCGCGAGCTCCGGGTCGACTCGCTCGAGCGCCGCCGCGACCTTGGCCTCGGCGTCCTCGACGAGAAGGGCCGGCTCGAGCTCGGGCGCCGCGCCCTGTTCCTTCTCCGCGAGCCGGCTCGCGCGCGTGTACGCAGTGTGGATCGGGCCGAGGCGTTCGTCCGGGAGCGCTGCCAGAGCCTCTGCGAGTCGGGCGACGCCGCCGAGATCGCGCACCGGAGCGCGCCGCGCGGCTCGTACGTACTCGACCGGAGCCGTGAGCAACCCTTCGAAGCGCTCCTCGACGAACTCCGCCACCTCCGGGTCCATCAGCTCGCGCGGGATTGAGAGGTTGCCCTCGGTCGCTAGCCGCCCGAGCCCGATCGCAGCGCGCCTGAGGCCGTACGGGTCCCGCGAACCGGTCGGGCGTTGCCCGAGGCCGAACGAGACGTTGAGCGTGTCGATCTTGTCCGCGGCCGAGAGCACGCGGCCCGTCTCCGTGGCAGGCAGCGGCGCGTCGGCCGCGTCGGGCAGGTACTGCTCGTCGATCGCAGCGGATACCGCTTCCGGATAGCCGGCGAGGCGTGCGTACTCGGCGCCGACGTGGCCTTCGAGCTCCGGGAACTCGCGCACGAGCTCGGACGCCTGATCGGCCTTGGCCAGCCGTGCCGCCTCGAGCGCCGCCTCGCCGCCGCCGAGCGCCTCGATGAGCTTCGCGAGCCGCTCGGTCTTGTCGGCGAACGAGCCCGCGCCCTGGAAGAACGTGATCGCGCCGAGGCGTTCCGCAAGCGCGTCGATCCCGACCTTGACGTCGCGTTCGAACGTGAACGACGCGTCTTCGAGCCTGCCGCCGACGACATTCTCGACCCCGCCACGCACCGTGTCCGCGTCGCCCCCGTTCGCGACGAACGCGAAGCGGTTGGCCCCGAGCGGAAACGCGCGGACGTGGTGCTGGATCGTCGTCTCGACGACGCGGCTCGGAAGCTGCAGGTAGGGCTCGTCGAAACTGCAGTCGAGAACGACCGGCGATTCGACGAGGTAGACGACCTCGGCTAGGACGCCGTGTGGGTCGGTCCAGTCGCCGAGGCCGTCGAGCGCGGTGACGATCTGCCCGCGGCGCTCCTCGGTGTCGGGCTCGACATCGGCCGCCCGCAGCGCCTCCGCGTAACCGCCCGCGTCCGCGATCTCGATCGGCCCCGACGAGAAGCGGTGCCCGAACGAGCGCTCACCGACGATCCTCGTCGCGTTCAGCATCGCGAGCCGCCAGCGCACAGGGCGTGGGAAGCGCAGGCCGCTGTCGTCCCAGCGCATCGTCTTCGAGAACCCGAGGCTCCGGACGAGCTCGTCCACCTGGTCGGGCAGCATCTCGGCGAGCGGCTTGCCGGCCACGGCCACGCCCAGGAAGCCGTCGCGCTCCTCCAGCTCCTCGACGGCGACGCCGTGGCGCTTCGCGAAGCCCGCAGCGGCCTTGTCGCGCATTTCCACGGGCGGCCCCTTCACCCACTGGTCCGCGGTCTGTTCCGGCACGTCGTCGGCGACGATGGCGAGCCGACGCGCAGTCACGAGCACGCTGCTCGGCTCGACCCCGAGGACACGTCGCGCCAGCTCCGGCAGCTGCCGCTCGGCCTCGCGGCACGCTGACGCGGGCAGCTCCTCGCAGCCGACCTCAATCAGCAGCGTCGCCATCGGTCCCCACGTAGAGCTGGGCAAAACGGCGCGCGAGCGTACGGACGCGGCCGATGTAAGCGGCCCGCTCGGTCACGGACACGGCACCGCGAGCGTCGAGCAGGTTGAACGCGTGCGACGACTTCAGCACCTGGTCGTACGCCGGCAGCGGCAGGTTCTTGTCCAGCAGCTGCTCCGCCTCGGCCTCGTGCTCGTCGAAGCGCCGCTGGAGGACGTCGACGGGTGCCTCCTCGTAGTTGTACTGGGACCACTGACGCTCGTTCTCGCGGTACACGTCGCCCCAGGTCACGCCGGGCGCCCACTCGAGGTCGAGCACCGTCGTCTTCCCCTGCAGGAAGAGCCCAAGCCGCTCGAGCCCGTAGGTCATCTCCGCGGGAACGATCTCGAGGTCGATTCCGCCGAGCTGCTGGAAGTACGTGAACTGCGTCACCTCCATCGCGTCGCACCAGACCTCCCAGCCGAGGCCCCACGCGCCGAGCGTCGGCTGCTCCCAGTCGTCCTCGACGAGCCGGATGTCGTGCCTCAGGAGGTCGATCCCGAGCGCCTCGAGCGAGCCGAAGTACTGGTCGAGCACGTCCTCGGGCGCCGGCTTGAGGATCACCTGGTACTGGAAGTAATGCTGGAAGCGGTACGGGTTCTCGCCGTAGCGCCCGTCGGCGGGGCGGATCACTGGCTCGACGTAGGCCGCACGCCACTCGGGGTGGGTCGGATCGAGGACGCGCAGGAACGTGGCTGGATTGGACGTGCCGGCGCCAAGCTCGGTGTGGTACGGCTGCATGATCACGGCGCCGCGTTCGGCCCAGTACGCGTTCAGCGCCCCGATCATGTCCTGGAAGTTCACGCGGCGAAGACTACGGCTACGAGCGGGCGGCGAGAGTTCGCAGGCGGAAGCCGCCGTGGTACTCGTATGACGAAGTGATCACGCGGAGCGCCTCGCGTGCGGCCCGCTTCGAGATCGCCGCGTCGGAGAGGGGCGTTGCGAGGAGGCCCTCGATCCCCGCGATGCCTTCGCTGGAGAGCGGAAGCGAGTCCGCGCCGCAGTTCTCGCAAACTGCTCCGCCCGCGCGAGGCGAGTAGCCGACGAGCGGCCCCTCCGCCCCACACTCGGCACAGCTCGTCAGGTGCGGCAGATACCCGGACAGCCAGAGCAGCTTCAGCTGGAACGAGAGGACGAGCGGGTCGAGCGCGGGCTCGGTCTCGCGCACCTCCGCGTCGTCGAGCACGTCGAGGAACCGCGTCAGCGCCTCGAACGCCTTCGGATTCCGCTCCTGCTCGGTGAACAGGCGCAGCATCGCCTCGAGCCCGACGAGCCCCACCGACAGCCGATACGGATCCTCACGCGCGCCGCGATGCGCCTGCACGAGCGACGCACCGGTAACGGTCCCGAGCTCGCCGCTGCCCTGGTGGAGCATCAGCTCGACGTGGCTGAGCGGCTCGAGTCGCCCGCCGAACCGCGACTTGGTCCGGCGGATCCCCTTTGCGACCGCGCCGACCCGCCCGCGGTCGAGCGTGTACAGGTGGAGGACGCGGTCAGCCTCGCCGAACCGGAGCGAGCGCAGGACGACGGCCTCAGTTTTGTAGCCCCGGCCTGCCATCGGCTCCAGTGTAGAGCCGGGTCGTGTCGTAACTTAGGCGGCGCGCGGTGTCTCTTCGACCTCGTCGGCCTCTTCGATCTCGTCGACGGGGATCAGGAAGGACGGCGTCTTCCACTCTGCGACCGGAGCCGCGAGCACGTAGATCTCGTTGTCCAGCATGAACCGGATCGCGTACAGCGACTCCTCGCTGATCCAAGCCTGCACGTTCCTGAGGAGCGTGGCGAGGTCGCCCGGCTCGGACGAGACCGCCGCAGCGACGACGTACGGCTCGCCGCCGAGCAGTCCGGCAGTCCACGTCTGGCCGAGCCGCTCAGTGAGACGAACGGCCGCCGCGTAGTCGATGACTTCGAAATGGACTTGGTCGAGGAACATGGGTAAAGAATCACTCGCCCGCGGCGCGCGCGCCTGACCCAGCTAGGTCAATTTGGCTAGACCTCCCGGTACCGGGCCTCGACTAGCGAGAAGACCCCATACGCGAGCAGGCCGGCCGCGGTCACGGCGAGCAGGACGGGCCCGTACTCGGCGTGCGCGAGCTTGGCCAACGCGCCGTCGAGGCCGACCGCCTCGTTCGGGTCGTACTGCCAGGCCGCGCGCGCCACAAAAAACCCGGCGAGGGCGAACACCACGCCCCGCGCGAGGTACCCCGCGACTCCGAGCGCCGTGAACCACGTGCGCTCGGTGCCACCCATCTGCCTCTCCTTGAGCTCGTCACGGAACTTCCGAGTCAGTCCGAGACAGACGAGGACGACGCCTGCCACGACGATCCCAATCCCGAACAGGATCACGATGTAGCGGCCGGCCGGCTGCTCGAGCGCGAACCGCGTCGCCTTCTCCTCGCCCTTGCCTCCCCCGCTCTGCGCCGGCTCCCCAGCACCGGTCACGATCGCGACGCACAGGGCGCACAGCCCGACGTAGAGCAACCCCAGGGCAGCAAGCCCGAGCCGCTTGAAGACGTTGACATCCCTGGCCGTCTCGAGTTTCTCCCCTAGGACGGCCTGCGCGAAGCACCAGAACGCGAAAGCCACCAGACCCACCGCGAGCGCTACGAGCAGGACCTTCCCGAAGGGTTGCCCCGCGACGATTTGGAGCGCGCCCTGCTGATCCTCGGGCCGGCTTCGCTTCCCGAACGCGACCGCGAGCGCCAGGGCGGCGATCAGCCCGTAGATGAGCCCCCGGGCGACGAATCCCGCCCTCGCAAAACCGCGCGACCATCGTCCGTGGACCGCCCGCTCGGTCTTGGCTTCCGCATGGCTGATGCTGGCCATGCGTGTCCAGATGCCCTAGTTCAGGGCGCAGGAAACCCGAGGGCGCGGCTCAGCGAATGCTGACCGGCGTGCCGAGCGGCATCAGCCGGAACAACCGCAGGATCGCCGGGTTCCGCATCCGGACGCAGCCGTGGGATACACGGCCAGGCAGGATCTGCGGCTCGTTCGTCCCGTGGATCCCGATGAATCCTCCGCCCGGCCAGTCGGTCAGCCTCGCCGACTTCGCGTTCAGCCCGAACGCGCGCGGACCGTACGTGGGCGCGTCGTAGCCGGACAGCTTCTCGCGCACGTAGAACTCTCCGCGCGGCGTAGGCGTCCCGGGCAGCCCGACTCCGATCCCCGCCGAGAAGATGACTCTGCCACGCCGGTAGAGCGTGGCCCTCAGCGCGCGCTGGACGATGACCATGCGTGTGTGAATCGTCTGGAACGTGGCGAGAGCACCTCTCGGAACCCAGCCGGTCGTGCTGTTCGGCAGGACGGCGAGCCGGATCCGCACCCATGACTTTCCGCCCTTGTACGTGACCTGGTTCAGCACCTGGATCGCATTCCGGTACAGCTCGGGCGTCCGGAACGTGATCGGCGTGATGCCACGGGCCGACCGCGAAGGCCCGGTCCGGGCGACCGTGGGGTGGCGGACGAACGCCCAGCGATACGTCTCCGAGCCCCGGTCGCTGAGCAGGAGCCGTTGCGGGTAGACGCCTGATGGGTTCGGCGATCCCGGCGGGGGCTTGTTCGCGCGGCCGACCCGGATCACGACCGTGCGCGTCGCGTCGCCTGCACTGGAGCTCGCGGTGAACGTCACGCGGTGGACGCCGACCTGCCCTGGAGACGGCTTCCACGTGTACGTCCCAGCGGCCGGATTTCCATCCGAGCGCCGAAGGACAGCCCCGGGCGGGGAGCCGCCGGAGTCTCGGATCTGCAGTGTCCCGGAACCGTCCGACGATGCAGCGAGGCGAAACGAGAGCGTCGTCTTCGCTGCGACGCCGAGAACGACCCCGTCGCGAGGTGTTGGGCTCGTCCACGAGACCGCGTCGTCCTTCGCAGGCGTTGCAGCAGCCGGAACGAGCACGGCCGCACCCGCGACCGCGAGCGCTACCGCGAACAGGCGCCGCACAGTGACCATCCAGGAAGTCATCGGTCTATTTGCCCCCGAGCCTGAGCCCGGACATCGTAACGGGGCCGTCAGAAGATGGTGACCGGCGTTCCCACCGGCATCAGCCGTGCGAGTCGTAGAACCGCGGCGTTCGGCATCCGAACGCAGCCGTGCGACACGCGGCCGGGCAGGATCTCCGGCTCGTTCGTCCCGTGGATCCCGATGAACCCGCCGCCGGGCCAATCGGTCAGCACGTTCGAGCGTGCGTTCGTCCCGAAGGCGATCGGCCCGTAGATCTGATCCGAGAAACCGGTGATGCGCTCACGCACGTAGAACTCGCCGGCGGGCGTCGGCCAGTACGGCTTTCCTACGCCGACGCGCGTCGTGAAGATCGCGCGGCCCTTGCGGTAGAGCGTGGCGGTGAACAGCTTCCGGTCGATGACGAGGTGCGTCCAGATCCTCTTGTACGGCCCCAGCATCGAGAACGGAACCCAGCCGGTACGTCCGTTCGGGAGCATCGGCAGGCGCACACGGACCCAGTACTCGCCGTTCTGGTTGGTGATGCCGCCCAGGGTTTGCACGACGTTGCCCGTCCCTTCCGGTGTGTACGGGTGGAGACGGATCAACGCCTTGGCGCGGGAGCTTGGACGGGCCCGGGCCGTGACGTCCGCGTACACGCCCGCGTACCTCGACAGGCCGTTGACCCCGCCCAGGGGGAACTCGTCGTGTGGCCCCGGCGGAGTGGCGGGCTGCACGAAGACGAAGTAGCTTCGCGGCCGCGCGTACCGGCTTCCGTTCTGGGCGGCGAAGGTGAGCACGTGCTCGCCGACCGAGGCCGCGGAGGGTGTCCAGCGGACCGTTGCCTGGCCGTGGGACGCATGGAACGCAACCCCGGCCGGGAGGCGCCTGCTCCGGATCACCGACCCTGGGGCTGCGGCTAGGTCGAAGGAGAGTGGCTCGCCCGCCTTCACGCGGTACGCGGTTCCGTCCCGGGGGGTCGGCGCCTGCCAGCGCACCGATAGGTCCGGGCCGTGCACGCGCGTCGTGCCGGCTCCCGCGCCGAGGGCCGCGCTGAGCGCCGCGAGGGTCGCGAATGCGATCGATGTCTGCCGCAGTATCTTCGTCATGAGTCGTGCCCGGCCGCTGAGCGGCAGCGTGCGGAGCGCTACGCCGCCTCTCGCGCTTCGTGCCCCTTGCGACTCATTGTAGAGCGAGTTCGGTCAGATCTGGCATACCGGGCAGTACCAGGTTCCGCGGCCGCCGGCACGCGTCTTCTCGATCGCGTTGCCGCAGCGGAGGCAGGGCTCGCCGGCACGTCCGTAGACGCGAAACTCGGTCTGCATCGTTCCAGCGGCTCCGTCGGCATTGCGGTAGTCGCGCAGGGTCGCGCCCTGGCGGGCGATGCCGCGCCTGAGGGCGCGCTTGATCCCGCGGACAAGGGCCTCGACCTCGTTCGCCTCGAGGTCGCATGCCGGACGCAACGGGTGGAGGCGCGCCCACCAGAGCGCCTCGTCGGCATAGATGTTTCCGACGCCGGCGAAGACGCGCTGGTCGAGGACGACAGCTTTCAGCGGCGCGCGGCGGCGCGAAAGGCGCTCGGCGAGCGTGCGCGCCGTGAGCGCCTTCCCGAGCGGTTCGGCGCCGACCCTCGTGGCGAGGTACGGCTCCAGGTCGCCCGGTTCGAGCAGAAGCCACGTGCCGAAGCGGCGGACGTCCCGATAGGCGACGTCCGACCCGTTGTCTAGATTGACGACAGCCCTGCGGTACGGGTCGTCGTCGTCTCCGTCCTGCAGCAGCCGCAGGCTCCCCGTCATCCGGAGGTGAATCAGGAGAACGCGACCCGTTTCGAACCGAACAACCAAATATTTGCCGCGGCGCTCGAGGGCACTCACCTGCTCGCCTTCGAGCTCGGCTGCGACTTCGCGCGGGTCGTACGGCCGGGTCAGCCGAGCGTCCGAGATCTCAACCCGATCGAAGATGCGACCGACCATGCAGGGCTCGAGCCCCGCGCGGATCGTCTCGACCTCTGGCAACTCGGGCACGCCGCCAGCGTAGCGACGAGGCTGTGGGGCTAAGTCAGCGTCTCGAGCACGATCGGCCGGGGCGGCGGTCCCGACTCGCCCGAGATCTCGATCAGCGAATCGACTTCCTCCGCTGCGCGGTCGGCGCTCGTATCGTCGCGAGCGTAGATCTCGGCAAGGACTTGCCCAGCGTCGACGGGCTCGCCCCGCTTCGCGAAGCAGCGGATACCGACAGCGTGGTCGATCGAGTCCGCTTTCGTGCGGCGCCCTGCGCCGAGCTCGAGGGCCACTCGCCCTATCCCCAGCGCGGAGACGGCTGCGACGAACCCGGCCCGGTCGGCCGTGACTTCCGTGCGCACCGGCGCGTCCGGGAGGACGTCGATCGACGGGTCTCCGCCCTGGGCCTGGATCCAGCGCTCGTACGCGGCGAGAGCGGACCCGTCCTCGATCGCGCGCTCCGCGCGGTGGGCTCCCTCCTCCGCGTCGACGCCGAGGTCGGAGAGCGAGACGAGGCGCCCGGCCGCTTTGACCGCCAACGAGAACAGGTCCGGAGGGGACTCCTCGCCGGCGAGCAGCGAGCGCGCCTCGCGGATCTCGACCGCGTTCCCGATCGCCCACCCGAGCGGCTGGTGCATGTCGGTCAGGAGAGCGACGACCTCGCGGCCGGCTCCCCGGCCGATCTCGATCATCGCCTCGGCGAGCATCCGCGCGTCCTCGAGCGACTTCATGAAGGCGCCGTCTCCGACCTTGACGTCGAGCACGACCGCGTTGGCGCCGGCGGCGATCTTCTTGGACATGATGCTCGCCGCGATCAGCGGGATGCTGTCGACTGTCGCAGTCACGTCGCGGAGCGCGTAGAGGTTCTTGTCGGCGGGGACAAGGTCGTCCGTCTGACCGATGATCGCGAGACCCACCTCCCGCACCTGCTCGACGAACTCCTCGTTCGAGAGCTCGACGCGGAAGCCGGGGATGGACTCGAGCTTGTCCAGCGTGCCGCCTGTGTGCCCGAGCCCGCGACCGCTCATCTTTCCGAACGGGACCCCGCAGGCGGCGACAATCGGCCCGACGACGATCGACGTCTTGTCACCGACACCGCCGGTCGAATGCTTGTCGACCACCTTCCGCCCCAGCTCGCCGCGCAGGTCGAGAGTGGTTCCACTCGCGATGAACGCGTTCGTGAGCGCGAGCGTCTCGTCTGCCGAGAGCCCGCGGAAGTACACCGCCATGCAGAACGCCGCGAGTTGGTAGTCGGGTATCTCTCCGCGCGCGTATGCGAGGACGAGCTCGCCGATCTCGGCGGGCTCAAGGATGCCGCCGTCCCGCTTGCGCTCGATCAACTCTGCGGGTCGGATCACTCGCTACTTCTCGACGATCGGCTCGCCGGGAACACCGCGGCGTGGCGCCTTGCCGCGGAGCCAGGCGTTCACCGTCGCGCCGACGTCTGCGAATTCCCCTTCGTGGATCCGGCCCGCCGCGTTCTTGCCTTCGACGTACGCGAGCAGGAGCGCGTGCTCACGCGAATGGTCGGTTGACGGAGTCGTCGGATCGCACCCGTGGTCCGACGTGATGACCAGCAGGTCGCCGGGCCGCAGCGCCGCGAGCAGGTCCGGTAGCCGGCGGTCGAAGTCCTGGAGGCACCGGTGGAAGTTGACCGGATCGTTGCGGTGGCCCCACAGCATGTCCGTCTCGACGAGATTCGTGAAGACGAGGCCCTCGTCGATCTCCTGCAACAGCTTCTCCGTCTGGTTGATTCCCTCGACGTTCGAGCGAGTCGGATGAGACTCGTCGATGTCCACGCCCGCGAAGATGTCTCGAATCTTCCCGACGGCGTACACGTTGTTGCCAGCCTCACGGATGAGCGTCAGGTAGTTCGGCGTGGTCGGCTTCAGCGACCAGTCGTGGCGATCCGGCGTCCGCACGTAGCTTCCGGCCTCTCCCTCGAACGGCCTCGCGATCACCCGGCCGACGGCGTGCTTGCCGGTCAGGATCTCGCGGGCGATCTCGCACCCGTGATAGAGCTCCTCCAGCGGGATCGTGTCGACGTGCGCAGCGATCTGGAAGACGGAGTCGGCCGACGTGTAGACGATCCACTTCCCGCTGCGCTGGTGCTCCTCGCCGAGCTCCTCGATGATCTCGGTGCCGGAAGCCGGCTTGTTGCCGAGCACTCCGCGACCGGTGCGGTGCATGAACGGATCGATCACCTCGAAGGGAAACCCGTGCGGGTAGGTGGGCAGCGCCTGCGGAGTGACGATCCCCATCAGCTCCCAGTGGCCCGTGGTCGTGTCCTTTCCCTTCGAGCGCTCGACGAGCCGGCCGGCCACGGCGGGCGCACCCGGTTGAGGCGGGCACCCTTCGAGCGGCTCGACGTTGCCGAGCCCGAACGCCTCGAGATTCGGCAGGTCCAGGCCTCCGACCGCCCGCGCGACGTTGCCGAGGGTGTCCGATCCTTCGTCGCCGTAGTCGGCGGCGTCGGGAAGCTCTCCCGCGCCCACCGCATCCAGCACGATGATGCATGCGCGGGACATGGGGCTATTCTAAGTTCGTCATGAGCGCCGTCCTTGGCCTACTCGGTCTGATCATCTTCGTCGTCGCCGTCATCTCGCTCGCTGCCGGCGTGACGTGGCTCGTCGTCAAGCTTTTCCCGCAGCAAGAGAAGAAGCCGCAGCCCGAGAGCTCGTAGCCGGTCAGACCGGCGACAGTGGCAGGACGTCCTCGAGTGGTGCGTAGTCGAGGTCGTGCGCTTCGGCGACTGCCTCGTACGTGATCTTGCCGTCCAGCACGTTGACGCCTCGCGCAAGGGAGTGGTCACGCGCGACGGCCTCGGGCAGCCCGTGGGTTGCGATCGCCTCGACGTAGGGCAGCGTGGCGTTGGTCAGCGCCTTCGTGGCGGTGATGGGCACCGCACCCGGCATGTTCGCGACGCAGTAGTGGGTCACGCCGTCGACGACGTAGACGGGCTCCGAGTGGGTCGTCGGGCGAGAAGTCTCGAAACAGCCGCCCTGGTCGATCGCGACGTCGGCGATCACCGACCCCTCCTTCATGCCGGCGACCATCGCTCTCGTGACCAGCTTCGGCGCCACCGCACCCGGAATGAGCACGGCGCCGATGACCACGTCCGCCTGCGCGACCGACTCCTCGATCTGAAGGCTCGACGACATGAGGAGCGTGACGCGGCCGCCCAGGACCTCCTCGAGGTGCCGCATCCGGTCGATGGAGCGCTCGATGATCGTGACGTTCGCGCCGAGTCCGAGCGCGATGACGGCGGAGTTGTAGCCGACCATGCCCCCGCCGATGACGACGACTTGTCCGGGCGCGACACCCGGCACTCCGCCGAGGAGGAGGCCGCGGCCGCCGAGCGGCTTCTCGAGGAAGTAGGCGCCGGCCTGGGCGGCAAGCCGGCCGGCGATCTCGCTCATCGGGGCGAGGAGAGGCAGGGCCCGATTGCTCGTCTCGACCGTCTCGTATGCGACCGCCGAGATCCCGCTCTCGACGAGGGCGTTCGTCAGACCCTTGTCGGCGGCGAGGTGAAGGTAGGTGAAGAGCACGAGCCCGTCGCGCAGCCGGCCGTACTCGGCGTCGATCGGCTCCTTGACCTTGAGCAGCAGCTCGGCGTCGGCCCAGACGGCGTCGACCGACACGATCTGCGCGCCGACCGCCTCGTACGCCTCGTCGGGGAAGGCGCTGCCCTCGCCCGCGCCCTCCTCGATCAGGACGTCGTGGCCCGCGTCGGCGAGCTCGCGCGCTCCCGCAGGCGTCAGCGCGACGCGGTACTCGTCGGACTTGATCTCTTTGGCGACGCCGATCTTCATCTGGAGCCGGGCAACCTTACATTTCTCACTCTCGACGCATTCTCGCTGCACACAAGCGTGATTTTCGCGGATAGGATCGAACCGGTGGGTGGCTCGCGGCCGGCCCCGGGTGAGATGTCCCGAAGGGTCAGGTCTTGGCGAGACGCTCGACGAGCTTTCGCTCGTCCGGGCCTAGCCAGGGCGGAGTGCCCGCCGCGGCGTTCTCGCGGGCGTGGTCGGGGTTGCGCGTCGCGGGTATGACGGCGGCGATCCGCAGGTCCGAGAGCGCCCACTTGAGGAGCGCCTGCGGCCACGTCTCGACGCCGAACTCGTTGAGCGGAGCGAGCTCCTCTGCGGGCGGCGGGTTCGGCAACCGCGACTTGTCGCCGAGCGGGCGCATCACGAGCACCGCCACGCCGAGCTCCTCTGCGAGCGGCAGCAGCTCACGGGCGGACTCCTGCTCGAGCGGGTTGTACGGCACCTGGAGTACAGAGAACCGGCCCGTCCTCAGCGCACGCGCCAGCTCGGGGAATGCGGAAGCCTGCCAGTGAGTGACGCCGATCCGGTCGATTCGGCCGGCGTCGCGCTCCTCCTCGAGCCACGGGAGATGTGCCTCCCAGCTGACGAGGTTGTGCACTTGCTCGATCTCGACGCGCCCGAATGAGCGCAGCTGGTTGCCAAACTGGGCTCGGCCTTCCTCCAGCGAGTCAGCCCAGATCTTCGTCGCGACGACCGAGTCGGAGCGGTACGCCTCGAGCGATATCCCGAGCGCTTCCTCGGATCCGTACATCGGGGACGTGTCGTAGAGCCGATACCCCGACTCGTGCGTCGCATGGACGACTCGTCGTGCGAGCTCGACGTCGGCATCGAACGTCCTCGACGTCCCGAGGCCGACCACCGGGCCGAGCGCGCGCTGCTTCACTAACCGAGCCTGCCCCGCGCGATCTTCCCGGCCGCGAACGCGGACGCGAAGAACCACGGATCGTCGTCGCGGCCACGGCCCATGTGCTCGAGCGGCAGCCCCTCGCACACTTCTTGCCAACCGGAGACGTCCACCTCC
>JBKPQP010000184.1:0-5350 GCA_046734155.1 Actinomycetota bacterium
TCGCGCCTCGACGAGGCACTCGCCCCCCTCACGGAATGGCTCGGCGCTACGGCGCGAGCGTGACCGGCACGCGCACCTCGTGCGGCGGCCTGCCGGTGCCGGCGGCGTCGTCGTCGTGGACGACGATCGTCCCGCTCTGCGCCTTCGCGACCTTGAAGCTCACCGGCACCGAGTAGGTTCCGCGGCAGCCGGTGCCGCAGCTCGCGGTGGTGAACGTCTTGCCGACGATGTCGCCATTGGCGTTCAGGACCTCGACGCTCACGTTCGCCTCGAAGACGTTCGCGGTCCCGGCGACCGTGACCGGGCTCGTCACGCTCGAGTCGGAAGCGGGCTTGGCGACCGTGATCGCAGGCAGCAGGTCGGAGTAGTCGCCACGGCCGACCGGGTGGTCGAGCACGATGCCCTCACTGGAGAAGACGTTGACCGGGGTGCCGTCGAGGCGGAAGCGCACCTTCTGCACGGTCGGGAACTGCGTGAGCGTGTAGACGACCTGGCCGAGGCGCATCTGCATCGAGCGAGAGCCGGCGCCGTCCTGGAACTCCGAGGTGAGGTCGACCGTGGCGACGCCGTTGTGAATCGCGATCCCGAGCAGCTTCGTCCCGGTGGGGACCGCGCTCGCGAAGCCCATCACCCGCTCGGACGCGGTCGGGCCGTCCAGCAGCGAGTTGATGGCCGTGGTCGCGACGAGGGGCGTCGGGTCGTGCGTCCGCTCCACCGAGACGAGGCCGTCGTCACGGGTGAACCAGACCTGGAGCGAGAGCTTCGTCGGCACCGAGCCCGTCTGCTCACCCGTGGTCGCCGTGGTCGTCTCCTGGGAAGGCTTGCCGAGCGAGACGGCCTGTTCCGAGCCGCACGCGGTGAGAGCCACGGCGAGCGCACCTCCGGCGAGGGCAAGGGTCACGAAGGCGAGGAGCTTCTTCATCCCGGCCTGATCATGCCGGGCGCGTGTGACGGCCCTGTAACAGTTCTGCAACAGACGCGAAACCGCCCCGGAGGGCGGCTTCGTGTTGTGGGAAGCGGAGCGGTTACCGGCGCAACTTCCGGACGAACGCATCGGCCCTGCCATTCGTGTCGCCCGGTACGAAGTTCCCCGCCCACGAGGAGAACGCGAGGACGCGAGCGCTGTTGCTGAGCTCGAGTCCTGACCCTGCGCCGCCCACGGCGCTCGCGTCGTTGCCCTGAACGCCGCCAATCCCGCGGCTGACGAGGGCCGTCGTCCCCGTCCTCAGGTCGCGGAGGAAGACGTCCGTGATGTCGTTTGCGTCGCGGGGCACGAGGTTCGAGGCCAGGGAGGTGAACGCGACGAACCGGCCGTCGGCGCTGATCGTCAACCCGCCCAGGCTCTCGCCGTTCGACTGCCTTTCCGCGCTGCTGACGCTGACCCTCGTCGTGCGGTGCAGCTTCAGGTCTCGGACGAAGACGTCGGCCGTGCGGTTGGTGTCACCCGGGACGACGTTGGTGTCGAGCGAGTGGAACGCGACGAACCGGCCGTCGGCGCTGATGGCGGGCGCGTTGCTGCCGGTGTTCGTGCGATCACCGGCTGCTTGCTTGCCGTCGCTGCGGACGCTGACGCGAATCGTCTTGCCCGTACGGCGGTCATGAACGAAGACGTCGCCGAGGCGGTTGGTGTCGTGAGGGACGAGGTTGGTCGCCGACGACTGGAAGGCCACGTAGCGCCCGTGCGCGCTGAGAACCGGCGAGGTGCTCTCGCAGGGACCCGCGTTGCACCGTGCCTGCGCACCGCGGCTGTCGACGCTCACGCGCGTGGTCCTGCCCGTCGCGAGGTCGCGGACGAAGACGTCGGAGAGCTTGTTGGTGTCACCGCGGACGAGGTTCGCCGCGAGCGACTGGAACGCCACGTAGCGGCTGTCGGCGCTGATCGCGGGGAACCAGCTGCCGCCGTTGGCCTGGCGACCGTGGCTGTCGACGCTGAGCCGTGTCGTGCGGCCGGTCTTGCGATCGTGGATGAAGACGTCCTCGGCGCGGTTCGTGTCGCCGCGGACGAGGTTCGAGGCGTCCGACTGGAAGACGACGTACCGCCCGTCCGCGCTGATGCCGCCCGACAGGGAGCCGCCGAACTCATCCTTTCCTGCGGCAGCCTGGGCGCCGCTGCTGGACACGCTGACGCGCGTGGTGGCTCGGGTCGCGGTGTCGCGTACGAAGACGTCGTAGCGGCCATTGGTATCGCCGCGAACGAGGTTCGTCGCGAGCGAGTTGATGACGACCAAGCGGCCGTTGGCGCTGATCCCGGCCGCGAAGCTATCGTGGTTTCCCTGCGCGCCGGCGGTCGAGACGCTGACGCGCGTCGTGGGTGCCGTCCCTGCAGAGGTCGCGGCGGTCGCGGCCAGCGCCGCAGCCGCCAGGAGTACGGGGACTACAAGTGAGAAGAGCCTCTTCATCGTTACCTCCGTGCGGTGGCTGTCGAACCGAAACCAAGGGCGGCGCCGGCACCTGCGCCTGTCCAGAGGAGCAACCGGTGCCCCGTCCAGACGGCGCTCAGGTCGAGGTGTGCAGGGAACGGGAGCCTCGGCAGCCGGGACCAGCGATCCGTGCCGGGGTCGTAGGCGTAGCCGGGCCCTTGCGGGCCGTCGAGGAGCACGAGGCGCGTTCCCGTCCAGAGGGCGCTCGAGGCCGGCCGTGCGGAGGGCGCCGGGGCGAGCCGCCGCCACCGTGCCTTGGCCGGATCGAAGGCGAACGCGGCCTTGGACGCGCCGGCGACGAGGAGCTCGTGCCCGTCCCAGACCGCCGTGCCGCCGGCCCCGCGCGGCGGCGAGGGGAGCCGCCGCCACGAGTCGGTGCGCGGGTCGTAGGACGCGGCGCGCGCGAAGCTCGCGGGGTAGGGCCTGCCGCTGTCGGGATCGACGCCGCTGACCATGAGGATCAGCCGGTGCCCGGTCCACGCACCCAGCGGGTGCTGGGCCGGAGCGAGCGGCGAGCGGGCGAGCTTGCGCCACGAGTTCGTGGGCGGGTCGTAGGCCGAGCCGTCCGACCAGGCGTCGCCGCAGCAGCCTCCGCCCCAGCCAATCATCTCGCGCCCGGTCCACACGGCGATCCCGTGGCCGGTGGGCGCGTGAGGGAGGAGCCGCCAGCGGTTCGCCGTCGGCTCGTAGGCGCTGGCCTTGAACGCTCCCCAGACGAGCATCTCCCTGCCGGTCCAGACGGCCGTACGGGCGACCGGATCGCCGATGTCCCCGGGAGGCACCGGCAGCCGACGCCAGCTCGAGCCGGCCGGGTCGTACGCGGCCGCGACGTTCTGTGCCCGCAGCAGGGTGCCGTCATTCGCGGTGCAGCACACGCCCGAGACGATCAGCTCGCGGCCGGTCCAGGCGGTGGTGAGATAGGCGTCGACGCGAACCGGCGCGGCGGGCAGCACGTGCCAGCGCGCGTGCGCGAGAGCCGGGGGCGAGGCAGCAGGCGAGCTGCCCTTGCCGCAGGCGGCGAGCAGGAGCCCGACCGCGGCCAGCGTGGCGGCCAGCGCGCAGATCTTGAGACAGGTGCTAGGCCGCATACGCGTACGGGTGGTAGAAGGCGTCCAGGGCGTGCTCGTGCTCGACGGCGATCTCGAAGCGGTCGCCGGTGCGGTCGTCGGCGACCGAGACGGTCACCGCGTCCTCGCAGGGGTGCCAGCGGAGGACGACGCGGAGGCCGTCCCGCTGCCGGGCTGCCAGTTCCTTGCTCTTTCTCGAGGCGCTCATGACGACTCCTTTCGCGTCGGGTTTCGATGTCGCCATGCTCGACCTCGCTCGCAACGCGCCGGTCACCGCGCGGTAACGGTTCTGCGACGACTCGCGTCTGCGGCGACGGTGCTCGTCGGCCGTTACCGAACGGTTGCGCGGCCATGACCTAGCTGTTGCTGCGCCGGCGCAGGATCGGGCGCGTCATCGATCAGGAGGCACGCATGAAGCTCTCAGTCCTCATCTCCACCGCCGTTGCGGTCGTGATCGCCGCGGTGGCCATGTCCTCGTCAGCCTTCGGCAGCCCGGGCGTTCGGAACGTGCCCGGCTTCCGCTCGCCGTCGGGAAACATCCATTGCTACTACGACTCGAAGGCATACGCGCCCAACGGCTCCCAGCCCTTGCTGACCTGCGGTCTCAGCCACGCCGACTACGCGATGCGGCTACAGCGTCGCTGCCTCGCCGGCGACTGGCACGGCTTCGGGCTTCGCATGAACACGAAGCCGACGCTCTTCTGCAGCGGCAACCCCAACTTCTCGATCCAGCCCGTCTACACGACGCTGGCCTACGGCAAGAGCTGGACGCGCGGGCGGTTCACCTGCATCTCCCGCATCACCGGCACCACCTGCCGCAACGCGGGTGGTCACGGCCTCTTCATCTCCCGCCAGTCCTACCGCACCTGGTAGCGGCCACCCTCCCCGCCGAGAGCGCCCTTCTGGGCGCTCTCGCGCGGCCCTGCCGCGGGTAGCCGCAGCGTGAAGCTGCTGCCGGCGCCGAGCTCGCTCTGAACCTGGATCTCGCCTCCGAGCAGGCGCGCGTTCTCCTGCGCGATCGCGAGCCCGAGACCGGTGCCGCTGCCGCTGCGGGACGCGTCCGCCTTGTAGAAGCGCTCGAAGAGGTGAGGTAGGTGCTCGGGCGCTATCCCGGGCCCGTCGTCGGCGACCTCGATCCCGTCGCCCGTGATCCGCACGGTGACCGCGGAGCCCCCGTGCTCGAACGCGTTGTCGACCAGGTTCGCCACGATACGCTCCAGGCGGCGCGGGTCGGTCGTCAGCGAGCGGCCGTTGCCCTCGACCGCCACTCGCCCGTCCCACCCACGGTTCCGCACCGTCGCGGCGACCAGCGCGGCCGGGTCGACCTCCTCCGCCTGCACGCTCTCTGCGCCCTGGTCGAAACGCGAGATCTCCATCAGCTCCTCGACGAGCCGGCGCAGGCGACCGACGTCGGCGATCAGGAGCTCCGCCGGCCGCCGCGACTCCGGCGGCATCCGGTCGAGGTGCTCGGCGAGCAGCGAGGCCTCGCCCACGAGGGCGGTCAGCGGCGTTCGCAACTCGTGCGCCACGTCGGAGGTGAAGCGCCGCTCGCGCGCCTGGGCGGCCGAGAGCGCGGCGATCTTGGCCTCGAGCGCTGCGGCCATCTCGTTGAACGCCTGCGCCCAGGCGCCGAACTCGTCCTGCCCCTCGACCGGCAACCGCGTCTCGAGCAGGCCTTCCGCCAGCGAGTGCGCGGCCTCGCTCGCCCGGGCGACGGGCCGAAGCGTTCCGCGCGCCAGCAGGATCCCCGCGCCGGCGGCGAGGAGGACGAGGATGCCGACCCCGCCGAGCAGGATGTTCCGCAGCTGCGCCAGCTCGTGCCAGAGGCCGTCCTCGGGGAAGAAGAAGTAGAGGTGCGTCCCG
>JBKPQP010000185.1:0-3853 GCA_046734155.1 Actinomycetota bacterium
CATGTCGACGAACCAGCCGAATCCGTTGGCGCCGGCGTTGGCGCCCCGCTCGGGCGCGAAGACCTCGATCCTTACCGGCTTGGCACGGTTCGAAGCGCCGCTTGTCGAAACGTATGCCGCAGCGGTTGATACGCCAATGGCAACGATCACCGCGGCAACAGCGAATTTGACCTTGCTCATCGTGCCTTCTCCTCTCTCGACTTAACCTCAGGAGCCCAAGAGCTAAAGACGTGCTGCGTCTAGATCTCCGATGCACCTACCTTCCTGTCGAAGGAGATTCGCGAGTTACGAGCCGCTCTAGCGCGCTAGTAAGGCGCGGCGCGAGAAGATCAAGAAGGCGGGCTACCGAAGCCACGAATTGCACGGCTTTGCACGACAACGTCTCGCTGCTCGACTCGGAGCGAGATGCAATTCGCAGCCCCGAGCCCCTGCCCAAGGAGTCTGTAGGACGCCTCTCCACAATCAAGACCGGCGGTTGGTCGGCGTCGTCGTCCCGCCTCTTCCGGTCACCCGCAGCGTTCTCTTGCCGAGCGGAATCGTGTCGCCGGGAGCCCCGTTTGGCACCGCCGTCGCAAAGGTCGCTGGCTCGATCGAACCTCCGTCTGATGCCCGCCTGGCTGTTCAGGCTCGAGACGCGGTCGACGGTGCGCAGGCCGCGTAGCCCGACCTCGTCGCCCGACTCGGCAGCGCCCCACTGACGCTCCTGGTCAGCCCGGAAGGACGCATCCCGCTACTCACGGCCCTCTTAAGGGCGAGCTTGAGCGTTCCCACACCGGACGAGCGATGTTCCCTCGCAATAGCTATCCGCGCCGCCGCTCGAGACACCGATCACTGGCGCATTCGGTTCGGCACGCCGCTGCTTTTGCCCACCGAGTGAACGCCGCCAACTACGTAGGAGGATTCGCCGCAATGCAGAGTGCCGCTACACGTGGTTTCACCGTCGTCACCGTCCTAACGCTGGTCTTCACGCCGGTGTGGAAAGGAAAGCACTGGGTCGATGTTCTGACCGGCAGGAAGACAGAGACGACGATCGTTAAGTGCCAGCCGACCGATCCCTGTCCGGCGCACAAACACATCACGCAGAAGATCGTTCTGCCGCACCCGTAGGTGTCGTCATATCTCCTGCTCGCGTTCGCGATCTTCCTGGTCGCGTTCGACTTTCAAAACCTGCGCTCCTGGAGCGGAGGGCAGACAATCAAGCCCGGCCGCGAGAAGTCGCAAGACTTCACGATCGTGGTGCCGGTTTTCGGGCATCCGCGCTACTTCGAGGCGGAGCGCCTGCTCCAATATCGCCACAAGGTTCTCGTCGCGATGGAGATCAGCTCGCCGTCGATGGCGGCGTTCGCCGACGAGCTCGAAGCGCAAGGATGGTCCGTCGAGCGTCTCGTCCTGGCAAGCCCAAACCCCGCAGCGCTCGTGGCGGCTGCGCTGCCCGCCGTCGACACGACGTATACGTTCCGGCTCGACTCTGACACCGACATCGGAGACGACGCCGCCGCCGCAGTCGCTGCGGCAGATGTTGCCGGAGCCGATCTCTGCTCGATCAAGTGCGCGGTCGGTAACCGGAGGAACGTCGTCACCAAGCTGCAGGCACTCGAATACCGGATGGCTATGCTCAGTCGCCACTTCCGTCCGTGGCTGACCTCTGGCGCGTGCTTCCTCGCGCGCACCGACGCGCTGCGCCAGATCATGGCGCGGCACTCCAAGTGGACACCGGGCGAGGACATCGAAACGGGGAGGACGGCGCTCGCCCTTCGTATGCGCATCCGCCATCTCGACATGGTCGTACATACCGACGCGCCGGAAAGTTGGAGAGCGCTGTTCCGGCAGCGGAGGCTCTGGTGGGCAGGCACGTTTCGCCACTGGTGGGTCAACGTCGACCGGAACTTGCTCCACCTCCCGGTGCTGACTAGCTATTACCTCATCGCGATCTGGGTGACGTGGTATGTGAAGTGGTGGACGATGCTGAGTCCCGCGGCGGTCATCTCGAGCCTGCCCTACGTCTACTGCGCCTACCTCTTCGTCACGGTGACTGCGAACCTGCAAGTCGTCTCACCGTGGATGGTCGTCTTTCCCTTCTATGCACTCGTCCAGGTGCTCGTGATGCCGGTCTTCGGCGCACTGACGTACTTCGAGCTCGCGCGACGCCGGCGCCGCGTCGGGCGGTACGAGTTTGGGTATCGCCGCCGCGAGGTTCTGCGCGTGATTCGACGCGTGACGACATACCCGTCCGGGCGGTCATAGGCAGGCGGCGAGTCGGATAAGAGCCGAGCGACCGCAGTGAGTCTCTCCCCCTATGCCCTCCGCTCGGCTCCGACCCCAGATGTTACCCCCGCCGGCGGCCTGGGTAAGAACGGTGCCCCGAGGTGTTATAGGTGGAGCCGGAGCGTGGCATGCGTTCCTACTGCGGCTAAGGAACGTGCCCCTCACCTGGGGGAGAATTGAGGTGCTCCGGCTCCATATGCCGCAGACTTGGGGTCTCCCTCGAAGACCTGTCCGCACCGTATCGCTCGGCGAGGCGTCTTCCAAGGCCCCGCGCGGATCACGTCGGAGTGGTCGGTGCCGCAGCGCCGACCACCCCACTTAGTTCAGCGCCTCACACGCATGGCGGCGCCGTACGAACGGCGAGACGGAGACAGACGTTTGGGAATGAAAAGTTCGCGCTCTTTCCGAGGTTTTTTCCGCACGTCCCCCGTTCGAGTGACTTCAGACCGGGCCGACCGTCGTAAGGTCGCCGCACCGCCCGCTCGCAGCCCCTGAGTGGGCCTGCGGTTCCACAACCGAAGTTGTCCACAGCTTTTCCACAGCGAGGTGGGGGATGAATGATGGACCCGAGCTTCCAGGCGAATTCGTCTCCGACGAGTTGCGCAACGACTGCGCCCGCTTCCTGGATGAGCTGAAGCGATTGGTCGAGCTCCGTCGTGAGCTGACACCAGATAGCGCGGCATGGGCGCCGGGGCCGAGTGATCCTCAGCCGCCGCCAAACTCGCGCTCGGCGCAGGCGGGGCAGTAAGGCCGGTTTCCGTGAGCCCCGCGGAGGTCATGGATACGGGCTCCAGCGCAGCGATGCGGCGACCGCCGCGGCGGCACAGAACGCCCCCAGCGCCGCGACGAGCCACGTCACCTCGGTCCGCTCGCGTTGCGTCGCGACCTCGCTGGGGAGGTCCGAGAACACCTTCTGGAGCTGGTCCGCGTCTTTCGCTGCGTGGAACGTGCCGCCGGTCCTGGCGGCGATCGCCTTCAGGGTCGGCTCGTCGGCGAAGCGCCGGAACCCACCGAAGCCTCCACCGCCGCCGAAGCCACCGCCGCCGCCGCCGCCGAAGCGATCGAAGAGGTCGCCGCCGAGCTGCGCCCGAGTGCACGCCATTCCGGCCGGGTTCGTGGTCCCGAAGCCGACCGGGTAGACGCGAACGCGGCGCTCGACCACATACGGCACGGCGTCCAGCGGCTCGATCCCGCGGTTGCTCCTCCCGTCGGTCAGCAGCACGATGATGTCGGGTACGTATCCGCCGACGCCGGGCGTCGTCGCTTGGGGAGGCGCTTGCGTCTCGGCCACGTCGCCGACCGGCCGCACGTTCGCGTTGACCTCGGCGATCGCATCGACCCCCTTCAGCAACGCGCCGCCGATCGCCGTGCCGCGTCCCACGGTGAGGCCGTCGATCGCCTTCAGGAGCGACTTGCGATCGTGCGTCGGCGGAACCACGAGCTCTGCGAATCCCGAAAAGACGACGAGACCCATCTGCACGCCGTTGGGCTGTTTCTCGACGAACTCCCGGGTAGCGTCCTGGGCGACGGCCAGCCGGTTGGGCTCGACGTCGCTCGAGCACATGGAGCCCGAGACGTCGAGGGCCAG
>JBKPQP010000186.1:0-10933 GCA_046734155.1 Actinomycetota bacterium
CCGTCGATCGAGTCGAGGAGCTCGACGAGCTCGGGCGGGGCCGTCTTGCGATCGGCCAGGCGCAGCAGGTTGCCCTCCGCGGCCGGGTGCAGCCGGCGCAGGAGCGGCACGATCTCGTCACGGATCAGGCCGCGCTTCGTGCCCGGGTTCGAGCTGTCGCGGCGGAAGTCGAGGCCCTCGGCGAGGCAGTACGCCTCGGTGTCCTCGCGCCAGCGGCCGAGGAGCGGCCTGACGACGCCGTCCGTGCGGCGCCAGTCGATCTTGCCGGGCGCCCCACTCGCAACGATCCGGTAGAGGACTGTCTCGACCTGGTCGGAGGCGGTATGGCCCGTCGCGCGAAGGCGGTCGGCCGCGAACGAGTAGCGGATCTCGCGCCAGTCCTCCTCGGTGCTGCCTCCGCGGCCGTCGAAGACCTCGGCCCCGAGCACGTCGCGGCAGAACTCGGCGTCCTCGTCGGACTCTCGTCCGCGGAGGCCGTGATTCACGTGCAGAGCAGAGACGTCGTAGCCGAGCTCACCTAAGACGTGCCAGAGGCACGTGGAGTCCGCGCCGCCGGAAACGAGGCACGTCACGGTGCCGCCGTGCGCGATCAGCTCGTGCTCGCGAATGTCGGCCTCGACGGCCTTCCGAAAAGCGCGCGGCTCCATGCGCGAAAGGTACCTCCCTAAGAGCAGTCCGCTACCGGCTCAGAACAGGACGCTGCGGTAGGTCCCTTCCTGGCGCATTCCGATCTTCTCGTACAGGCCGAGCGCCGGCCCGTTCTCGGGGCGCACGAAGAGGCAGACCGTCGGCGTGAGCTCCAGAAGGAGCCGACACAGGTCACTGAGCCCGCGCGTCGCGTTCCCCATCCGCCGCGCCTCCGGGTCGACCCACACCTGCTGGAGCTGCACGGCGCTGGGCGTCCAGGCCGACGCTTCGGCCTTGAACAGAATCGTCCCGTTCTCGACCCAGAGCCATGAGCGGCCCTCCTCGATCTGGGCGGCGGTGCGGCGGCGGAACCCGACCGGATCTCGTTGCAAGGGGTCGACGCCGAGCTCCTCCTCGTGCGTCAGCGCGCAGGCGGGGACGAGGAGGTCGAGGTCGCGAAGCGTCGCCTCGCGAACGCCGCTCCCGCCCGGGTCCGGGGCTGTGTCGAGCACGTAGACCGGCTGTCCCGGACGATCCTCGCGTGGTCGCGGCATCACGACCCGGGCGGCGGTCCAGAGCTCGCTGACCGCCTCCTCGTCGCCGATGATCATCCGCGTCGCCCGGTTGGCCGCGTCGCCCGCGAACTCCCAACAGCCACGGCCAGAGGGGACGACGTTCGCGCCGAAGTAGCAGAGCCCCTCGAGGCCGTCGTCGCCGAGCACGGCACGGAATCTCGAGTGGCCCCGACGGGCGGCATCCTCGAGGAAAACGCGCTCGATCGGGTCGCCGGCGCAGTACGCCAGCATCTGGTCGAGAGTCGGATCGATGAGCACGGGCGGGAATCTTCGCAATAAGCTGCCGCCGTGCCGATTCACGTCCGAGCCGAGCCCGGCGACTACGCGGAGGCCTGTCTCCTCCCGGGAGACCCACTGCGCGCGAAGTACATCGCCGAGACCTACTTCGAGAGTCCCGTGCAGCGGAACGCCGAGCGTGGGCTTCTCGGCTACACGGGCGAGTACCAGGGCCGCTCCGTCTCGGTCCAGGCGACCGGGATGGGGTGTCCGACCGCGGCGATCGTGATGGAGGAGCTCGTCCAGCTCGGCGTCAAGCGCTTTCTGCGCGTCGGCACGTGCGGCGGCCTGCAGACCGACCTGGAGCTCGGGGACCTGATCGTCGCGCTGACCGCGGTCCCGGCCGACGGCACGGCGCGCCACTACGTCGGCGACGAGCCGCATTGCCCGACCGCCGACTGGGAGCTCGTGCACGGCGCCGTCCACGCCGCGAAGGAGCTCGGACAGCCGATGCGCGTGGGCGCGATCGCGTCCTCGGACACGTTCTACGACCCCGACGAGGGGCGCCATGAGCGCTGGTCGTCACGTGGCGTTCTCGCCGTCGAGATGGAGGCGGCGGTGATCTTCACGCTCGGAGCGCTGCGCAAGGTGCAGTCCGGGTGCCTCCTGACGGTCAGCGACATCGTCATCGGCGGCGAGTTCACGCGGATCTCCGACGAGGACCTCCAGGCGGCAGTCGACCGCATGACCCGGGTCGCGCTGACGACGGTCACGTCCGATTAGCGCGACGGCCTTCCTCGTCAATCCAGCCTCCGATGGGGGCGCGACCGGAAAACGCTGGCCCGAGATTGCACGCCAGGCGGCCGACCGGGGTTTGACCGGCGACGTGTTCCTCTCAGAGCGCCCCGAGCACCTGGCGGAGCTCGCTCGCGAGGCCGCGGTCGCAGGCGCACGCCTGATCGTGGCCGTCGGCGGCGACGGAACCGTGAACGAGGTCGTGAACGGCATCGCCGGCGTAGACGACGTCGAGCTCGCGATCGTCCACCGGGGCACCGGCGGCGACTTCGTTCGCACGTTCGGCATCCCCCACAAGCTCGACGGCGCGCTCGACGTGGCGCGCAGCACGACAACGCGCGAGATCGACCTCGGCCGAGCGACCTACCACTCGTGGGCCGGCCCGCAGGCGACCCAGTGGTTCGCGAACATCGCCAGCGCGGGCATGAGCGGCGCCGTGGCCAAGCGCGTAAACGAGACTGGCAAGGCGCTCGGCGGGAAGGCGTCCTACGCGTGGAGCACAGTCGCCGTCTTCGTCGGCTGGAAGAACGTCCAGCTCACGGTCAGGGTCGACGACGAGGAGCGGAGCGGCCCGATGTACGACGTGATCGTCGCCAACGGGCGCTTCCTCGCGGGCGGCATGAAGCTCACGCCCGACGCGGAGCCGGACGACGGGCTCTTCGACGTCCTCCTGATCGGCGACGTCACGAAGCGCGACCTGATGCTGTCGCTGCCCAAGATCTACCGCGGCACGCATCTCCCGCACCCGAAGGCCGAGCTCCTGCGCGGCTCGAGCGTCTCGATCGAAGCGCCGATCCCGCTTCCGGTCCAACTCGACGGCGAGCAGCCGGGCACGACCCGCGCGACCTTCGAGGTCGTACCACGCGCCCTGCGCCTGCGCGTGCCCTAGGCGGCCGGAGGCTTCCGCGCCGCGGCCGGCTTCTTCGCCGTCGTCTTCGCGGCAGGCTTTCGCTTCGCTGGGGCGCGCTTCGCCGGGCTCTTGCCCTCGAGCTTGTCGAGGCGCTTCTCGAGCGTTGTCACGCGCTTCTCGAGCGGGTCGATGCTGCGCAGGCGCTTCTGGACCTCGTCGAGCCGCTTTCCGAGCGACGTCGTCGAGTCCATGATCGCCTTCGCGCCTGGGAGGTCCGTGATCCGCCCGACCACTTGCTCGCCGCGATCGGCCAGCCTGGTCAAGATGTCCTTGTTCGCTTGGGAGGCCATCGGGAGCACCTTACCCCTTTCACCAACTCCTAACTATTTGGGGCCAACAAACCGATACATGTTTCGTCTCGAACGTGAGAGGCACGAAAACACCCGATGCCCTCACTAGCCTGAGAAACCAGTGGCCCTGATGAGACAAACGAAAGCACATCGCCACAAGACGGTCACGACCCACGTTCTGGGTCAGCGTGCCGGGATCCCGTACGAGGTCGAGCGCAAGCAGTGCTCGGCCTGCCGGCAGATCCTCGGCGAACGACCGCTGCGGCGCGCTGCGGCCTAACGCCGAAAAGAAGGGGCGCCCCGGAGGACGCCCCTTTTGATCGATCGTCCCGTCGTTAGGACGGGCAGGGATTGCTGTTCAGGATCTGCCGGAAGTTGTTGTAGCGGAACACGGGCATGAAGCCGGCGCCCATGTAGTTGCTCAACAGGAGCGGGCCGTACTCGGCGGTCGAGTTGCCGCCGAAGGTGTTCGTCGTGTTCTGGAGGTACGGGCCGCCAAGGTGCCAGACACAGTCGTTCCCGTGCTTGGCCGTGGTGTAGATCGGATAGAACTGCGCGCCCGGCGGCGGGTTCACGCAGTTCGCCCCCGTCGTCCGGTTGCAATTGCCGCCGAAGTCGGCCGCCTCGATGCGCGGTAAGTCGGCTTCGAACGCGACCCGCGAGTAGTTCTGCGTCCCGTTGAACAACGGGCTCGTGAACTCGACGGAACGCGCGTGGTACTTCGCGTCCTGCCCGCGGTTCGGGTCCGTTCCGGGCCAGTCTGGCAGGTAGCTCGTCCCGTCGAAATGCGTGTTGCTGGCGAGACAGCCTCCGACTGGGACGAGTAACGAGAGCGCCGCGCTGAAGCACGCGGCATCGTCGTCGTCCGAGCCCGGATCGGCGCAGTCGCCGCCCTCCTGGGTGACGGTGGAGCAGTACTGGAAGTGCCCGATCTCGTCAGAGAAGGCGACGTTGTACGAGTGCGCCGCCCACGGAACGCGCGTGTCCGGGCTCGATGTCGCGTACATCGGGTGGAAGGCGTACGGACTCTCCGAGCAGGTCGGCGCATTGGGCTCGAAGTTGACCTGCGCGAACCCATTGTCGGCGCTTGCCGTCATCGAGCCGGTTTGGCCGGTCGAGAGGTCATGGATAACCGTCACCAGCCCGGCGGTCGTGTCGTGGATGTCGACCCGCAGCCGATCGCCCCCGTTCATGAACAGGTCCGAGGACGAGTGCGGCGTGAAGGTGTCCTCGGTCGCGCCGAGCGGGCTCGGTGGTGCGTGCGGCGTTCCCGAGATCGTGATGAAGGCGAAGTTCGCCGGCTCGATGCCGACCGTGTTCAGACAGTCGGCGTTGTTCGGGACGGCGTTGTTGTAGTCGTTGTTCAGGCTGAAGATCGCCATCGCGGCGCACCACTGGTGCGCATCACAGCTCACTCCGGGTGGCCACGAGACCCAGCCCGGTGGATAGAACTGCAGCTCGAGGAACGCGGTCCCGGCGTGCCTGCCGATGTAGTCGGCCGCGGCCGGGTCGGAGCCGTTCTTGATGTTGGTGTCGCTGTCCGGTGTGCACGGCGCGTGCGTGAACTCGGGTGCCGACTGGTTGTCGCAGAGCGCCATCCCGAGCCAGAACGCCGGCCGCAGCTGGAAGTTCCAGGTGCCGCCGGTTCCGGCCTGGTTCGGCATGACGCGCGACTCCTCGGGAAGCGTCAGGTTGTAGATGTTCGAGTTCCCGGAGCCCGATTGGTTCGAATAGAAGAGCAGTGACGGCTCGTCGTGCCCCGTGTACTCCCCGTTGTAGCCGATCGAACTCTCCGGCTCCGCGCAGAGCGAGAACGCCTCGCTGCAGTCGAGGTTGGTTCCCTCTGCTGCACGCGCGGCTCCTGCGAACGTGCCGACTAGGAGGACTGCGATCATGGCCAGTCCTCCCGCAAGGGCCTTCTTCATGCTTTTCCTCCCTTCTCTCCCCTTCAGGAGGGGTTCTCCCGGCGACCGGTCTATACCCGAGTCCGCTCGAAGTCAAGCAAGTTCGGTCACCACCGTCCTCAAGGTTTCGCCGGCCGACCCATCGATCCGCAGCACGGCCCCACTGTCGAGCGCAGTCGGGCCGCGGTTGACGATCGCGAACGAGCCGCCCGCGCGAACGGTCTCCAGCGGCAGCTCGGCGACGGGATAGACCTCGAGCGCCGAGCCCACGACGATCAGGAGCCGCGTGCCGCGCGCGAGCTCGTACGCGCGGTCGATCACCGCGCGCGGCAGGAGCTCGCCGAAGAAGACGACGTCGGGCTTGAGCACGGCGCCGCAGTCGGCACAGCGCGGGAGCGGCAGCAGCGATAGGTCGAACGGACGCGACGTGTTGCACGCCAGGCACGAGACAGTTCTGATCGAGCCGTGCACCTCGACCACCTCGCGGCTCCCAGCCCTCGTGTGGAGCAGGTCGATGTTCTGCGTCACCACGGCGCTGACGAAACCTCGGCGCTCGAGCTCGGCGAGCGCGCAGTGGGCGTCGTTCGGCTCCGCGGCGGTGAGCATCTCGATCCGCTTCGCGTAGAAGCTCCAGACCTTGTCCGGGTCGGCGTGGAAGGCGCGCAGCGAGCCGTATTCCATCGGGTCGACGTCGGCCCAGATCCCGGTCGGCGAACGGAAGTCCGGGATGCCGCTCTCGGTCGACACGCCCGCGCCCGTGAGCACAACGCAGGGCCCGCAGTCCCGGATCAGCTCGGCGAGGCGCTCCGTCGACACCGCTGCGATGCTACGGGCCGTGGACTTCAAGTTCGCGAACGAGGTGACCGTCCGCTTCGCCGAGACGGACGCGCAGGGCGTCGCGCACCACGCTGCGTACCTCGTCTGGTTCGAGGCGACGCGGATCGAGTACCTCCGACGCTTTCGCGGGGGCTACGCGGAGCTGCGCGAGGAAGGCGTCGACGCCCTGACGCTCGAGGCCTACGCCCGCTACGCGGACGCGGCGCGGTTCGACGACCGGCTCACGATCCGCGCGCGGTGCGGGGACGTGCGCGGAGCGCGCTTCCGCTTCGACTACTCCGTGGAGCGGAACGGCACCCAGGTCGCGGACGGCTGGACGACGCACGCGTGCGTGTCGGTCGGAGACCACCGCCCGACTCGCGTGCCCCCCTGGCTCGCGGAGGCGATCGCAGCGGCCGAGGCTTAGCCCGTTGGCGCGGGTGGCGGAGGCGGCGGGGGCATTGGCGGTGGCGGCGGAGGCGGCGGGTTCTTCTTCCCGGGGGGCGGCGGCGGTGGTGGTGGCGGCGGCTCTGCCTTCGGCTTCGTCCCGTAGTTGATCACGCGCGGCTCGGCCGAGTAGGCCGAGTACCACGTGTGGTCGTAGAGCAGCTTCCCGCTCGAGTCGAAGACCTTTCGCCTGACGCTCGTCGAGCGCGACGGCGAGCCGGCTTCCTGGAGCACAGTCGTGCCGGCCGTCAGGTTCGGGTCGGGAACACGCTTTACCGGCGGCTGGCCGGTGACGACGAGCGGGGCCACCTCGCTCTCGACCCGGCGGTGCTGCGGCGTGCCGTAGAGGGCGACGGTCAGCGAGGACGAACTGACGAACGTCCGCAGCCAGAGCCAATGCCCCGTGTCGTTCACGAACTTGAGGTCCGTGTCCGGGTAGTTGACGGTCGCGTCCCGGCCCTGCGGGTAGTGGCTGATGTAAAGAGCGTGGTTCGTCCGGTCGGTGATCGGCAGACCGGCCTCGTAGGCTGCGTTGAACGTGGTCGTCGAGACCTGGCACACGCCGCCGCCGAGCCCGGTCTTGAGCTCTCCGTTGATGATCACCGGCGCTTCGAGGAAACCCTTCGACTCCGAGCGCTCGCCGGTCGTCGCGTTGAACGAGAACTCTTCGTTGGGCGCGATGAAATGGTTGTCGATCATCCGCGCGACGAGCTGCACGTTGTGGATCCGGTTCGCCACGCCGCCGTAGAACGTCTCGTACGCCCCGACGAGGCCGGTGATGCCCATGGCGCGTGCGTCGGCGGTGGTGCGCTCCGGCTGAGCGGTGATGACGGCGAGGTCGGCCTTCCGGCTCGTCGGTGACAAGAGCGCGGCCATCAGATTGCGAGTGGTCGCATCCATGTCCAGCGTGCGCCCCGGCTGAGCGGGAACGACGCGCACGATGTTGCGGGCGCCGATCGCGAAGGTCGCGTCCCTCGGCGCATGCTCGACGCGCTTCTTGAGGTTGGCGAAGAAGCGATCCGCCCGGGGCCCGGCGAGCCTCAGCTCGGTGTCACCGCCGCTCGGCAACTGGAGGACGCGCCCGATCTTCGAGACGCTCAGGCGCCAGCCGCCGGGCCCGTAGGCGACCTCGACCGGAGCCGACAGCGCGGCCTCTGCTTTCACCTTGGCCCCGACGAGATCCTTCGGCGACAGGTGCGTCCGGTCGGCCTTCAGCGGAATCGGAACCGGCTTGCGCGAGAGAGCCGTGAGCGCCTGGACGAAGGTCCTCTCCGCCGCGGCCCGATCGAGCAGGCGCCCGTTCCGTCCCGGAAGGATTTCCGGCTCGGTGCCTTTGAGCACGAGCGACGGCTCGACGCTGGCCTCGTCGACCCCGCGCGCGAACCTGCCCATGTACGAGTCGACGGCCGACTGGTATACGCGGCTCGTCGGCGCGACCTCGCCCCCGAAGACGCGCACGCCGAGGCGCTTCAGGCCGCGGAACGGCCCGAAACCTTCGCCCTGGCGCTGAGCGGCCTCGACCGCGGCGCCCCAGTCGACGTCGACGACGACTGCACTCGGCTTGACGCTCCAGTGCTTCCCGGCGGCCGTGAAGACGACCGGGACGCTCGCCAACTCACGCGAGCGACTCTCGAGCAGCGATCTAGCCTGGTCGGGCGTCCGACCGGACACGTCGACCCCGGCGATCTCCGACCCGGCGGGCAGGCGCTCCGGTGACCCGGCAAACGCCAGCCCGAGAACGATCGCGCCGATCAGAACGAGCGCGCCGATCAACAGGCTCCACTGCCAGAGGAGCCGCACCCGGGCACGCCGACGCCGGCGGTCGCGGGGAAGGTTTGCTACCCGAACCGACAAGTTGACCAGTGTATAGACGGAGCAGGCTGTTTTTAGTCCCGTGGGAAGAAGATTTCCCGGGCGATCACGAGCCGCTGGATCTGCGATGTCCCTTCGTAGATCTGAAAGAGCTTCGCGTCGCGCATCAGCTTCTCGACGGGGTACTCCTTCATGTAGCCGTAGCCGCCGAAGATCTGCACGGCGTCGGTCGTGACCTTCATCGCGACATCGGACGCGAAGCGCTTCGCGAAGGACGATTGAAGCGTCGCCCGCTTGCCCTGGTCGAGCAGCCACGCCGCCTGCCAGGACAGGAGCCTCGCAGCCTCGATCTCGGCGGCCATGTCCGCTATCAGGAAGTTGACGCCCTGGTTCATCGCGATCGGCTGGCCGAACTGGACGCGCTCGCGCGAGTACTCGACGGAGAGCTCGTACGCCGCGCGGGCCACGCCGACCGCGCCGATCGCCGTGCCCGGGCGCGTGTGGTCGAGCGTGCGCATCGCAATCTTGAACCCGTCGCCTTCCTCGCCGAGCCGGTTCGCCGCGGGCACCTTCACGTCCTGAAACGCGAGCGCCGAGGTGTCGGTCGCGCGCTGTCCCATCTTGTCGAGGTGCTTCTCGACGACGACGCCCTCGGTGTCGGCCGGAACGACGAACGCGGACAGGCCGCGCTGGCCCTCGTTCTTGTCCGTCGAGGCGAAGACGACGATCCAGGCCGCGTGGCCCGCGTTGGAGATGAACATCTTCGACCCGTTGAGCACGTACTCGTCGCCGTGGCGCTCGGCGGTCGTCTGGATCCCGGAGACGTCCGAGCCCGCGTTCGGCTCGGTGAGCGCGAACGAACAGAGGAGCGGCTCTTCGAGGAGCGGCGTCAGCCACTTCTGCTTCTGCTCGTCAGTGCCCGCGAGGAGGATCGGAGCCGAGCCGAGCGTGTTCGCGACGAGCGAGACCGCGATCCCCGAGCAGCCCCACGAGAACTCCTCGCCGATCAGGATTCCCTCGAAGATCGAGAGGCCGGGCCCGCCGAGCTCCTGCGGGATGTGCACGTTCATGAGGCCGAGCTCGTGAGCCTTCGCGATCACGTCCGCCGGGTGCGTCTGGTGCTCGTCGTACTCGGCGGCGACCGGGCGGATCTCCTTGTCCGCGAACTCGTGCGCGAGGGCACGCAGGTCGCTCTGCTCGTCGGTCAGGGCGAACGAGATCCCGCTTGCAGTCGACTCGTCTGCGATCGCCATCATGGTTGGCCCGCCGATCGATGGTATCCGGCTGCATAGACTCACGTGCGCGATGGACTTCGAGCTGACAGACGAGCAGCGCCTGATTCAGCAGACGGTTCGCGACTTCGTCGACGAGCGCGTCCTGCCGAACGCGATCGAGAACGACATCAACCATCACCTCGACATGGGGATCATCGAGGGCATGGCCGAGCTCGGCCTGCTTGGGATCGTTATCCCTGAGGAGTACGGCGGCGCGGGGCTCGACTTCGTCGCCGAGGCACTGTCGTGCGAGGAGATCGAGCGCGGCGAGGCGGCCTTCCGCACGCTGATTTCGGTCCACGTCGGGCTCAATTCGCTCGCGCTCCTGCGCTATGGGAGCGAGGAGCAGAAGCAGCGCTGGCTCACCCCACAGGCGCGCGGCGAGAAGCTCGCGTGCTTCGGGCTGACCGAGCCCGCCGCGGGATCGGACGTCGCTTCGATGAAGTCGACCGCGCGCCGCGAAGGCGACGTCTACGTCCTCAACGGCTCGAAGAACTGGATCTCGTACGCCACGGTGGCTGACCACGCCTTGGTGTTCGCCAAGACGGACCCGTCCGCGAAGCACAAGGGCATCTCGGCGTTCCTGCTCGAGAAGGGCATGGCCGGGTTCACGGCGGCGGACACGGAGCACAAACTCGGTGTGTGGGCGGGTTCGACCGGCGAGCTCTTCTTCGAGAACGTCGAGGTTCCGGCCGAAAACCTCGTCGGCGAGGAGGGCCAGGGCTTCGAGATCGCCATGTACGGGCTCGACCAGGGCCGCTTCACGGTCGCGGCGGGCGCGTGCGGCGTGATCCGGGCCTGTCTCGAGCGGTCGGTCGAGTACGCGCGCGAGCGGCAGACGTTCGGGAAGCCGATCGGCGAGTACCAGTTCGTGCAGGACATGATCGCGGAGATGGTGCTCGGCTACGAGACGTCGAAGCTGCTCGTGATGCAGGCGGCGTGGCTCAAGAACGAGGGTAAGCGCAACACGCGGGAGACGTCACTCGCGAAGTGGCACGCGACCGAGTCGGCCTTCCGCTCGGCGCATCTCGCGATCCAGGTGCACGGCGCGTACGGCTACTCGGCGGAATACGGAATCGAACGCTACTTCCGGAACGCGCGGGCGCCGATCATCTATGAGGGCACAACGCAGGTCCACAAGATGATGCAGGCCGAGCACGCGCTCGGCTATCGAGCGCTGAACGGCCGCGAGGGCGAGGTCTCTCCAATCACCGCGTGGGCGCCCGTGGTCGCCTCGCGCGGCTAGTAGCTACCCAGCGCGGATCTT
>JBKPQP010000187.1:0-6801 GCA_046734155.1 Actinomycetota bacterium
GCGACCGCCGGCGGGGCTTCGACCGGGAGCACCTCGCCCGCCTCCGCGGCCTCGGCCTCGTGCTGCTTCGCTACGCGGAGATCGAAATAGAGGTATGTGGTCGCGATCGCGGCGTACGGCAGCACGACCGCGTAGACGACGCTCGAGACCAGGTTGATGAAGTCGAACGACGCCTGAGTGACGAAGAGCAGGAGCGTCCCGCAGAGCGGCCCGAGCAGCAGCGCGATGACGGTGACGAACAGCATCAGCGAGCCGACCCGCCACCAGTTGCCGCGGACGAGTTGCGAGCTTCCGTGCAAAGCGCCGATCGAGTCCTTGTCCTCGAGCACGATCACCTGCGCGAACAGCGCCCAGCGGACGAGCAGCCACACGCCGAGCAGCAGGCCGAGCCCCGTGAGCCCGAGGATCACCACTATCAGCGCCGAGAGCAGGACCGCGCCGAAGAGCCAGCCCAGCCTCGAGAGCGTCTTCCGGTAGGCCTCGAGCGCGCTCGCTTCTCGGCCGGCGTCGAGCTCGACCATCGCCACGGCGGTCGCCCCTGGCGACGGCGAGGCCGAAGACGGTCAGCACGACGCCGAGGGCGATGGCCAGGAAGTCGACGACCGCGTTCGTGCGACGAGCAGCACGGCCAGGGCGATGTAGACCGGCGAGGGGTTGCCGACGAGCGACGTGAGCAGGCCCGACCCCGCCGCGACCGCGCCGCAGAAGAACCCAGTCGCTGTCCCTCCAAGCCCCGTTCGGGCCGGCACGGTGAAGCTCTGGTCGCGCCACTCTTCGTTTGCCCACGTGATCGGCTCGGTCCACTGCGGCTTTGTGTTCGGGCCCGTCGGGCCGTTGTAGAAGCCCTCGTGCTCCTCGCCCCAGTGGCCCTCGAACCCGAGCCACGGGTACGAGCGCAGGTACGCCGCCGTGTCGGTCGGGACGAGCGCGACCGCGGGGCGCAGCTCGGTCGAGGGCCCGAGGTGTCGTCGCAGCCGACGCCCTGGGCGGCGCTGCGGCCGAGGTGGAGGCTGGAGGTGTAGTAGTTGGCGTGCGAGCCGAGGGCGGGGTAGACGACGGGGTGCGTCCCGTCGACGAGCTCGAGCTTCGAGTCGCCCCAGTGCGCGCTCTCGGCCCCTTCGTGCTGGCTGTACCCGACCAGCGCGGGCTTCTGGCGCAGTGCTTGCTGCGCGGTCGCCGCGTCGAAGTCGAGCTGGACCATCTCCCAGTCGCCCTCGTGCTTGTCGTTGAAGTCGTTGAAGACGTAGAAGAACCAGTACTGCAGCGCGAGCTGGCCCGGGTACGTGGGGTCGGTGACGACGCGCGCGTACGCGGTGGGCGCGTGACCCTCGTTGAGACGGTGCGACCACTCGTTGTAGACGCAACCGGGTGCGACGGCATGGCCGGGGAACTCGAGGTGGTAGTCGAAGAGCCCCTGTCCGAGGTCCTGCGCGGTCGGCGCGACCTTGATGATGTTGACCCGGTCCCAGGGCCCGCGGAACGCGACGTCCGGGTTCCCGAGCACGAGGTTCACGTCAGTTGGCTGATACGCCTCACCGTGAGCGCATGGCTCGTCCTGGCTGACGAGCCGGACCACGGGCGCGTACCGCTCGGCGAGGGCGCGCTCACCGTTGTCGGCTTGCGCACCCGGCGCGACCGCGGCGGCGAGCGTCGCTATCGCCACGCAGACGGTCGAACGCCGCACCCCGTCAGACCACCGCGTTCCGCCTCGCCGCTTCGCGGAACCACTCGGCGCTGAGCTTCGGCGTCCGCTCGAGCGTCTCGAAGTCGACGTAGATCAGGCCGAAGCGGTCGCCGTAGCCGTAGATCCACTCGAAGTTGTCCTGGGCGCTCCAGTGGAAGTAGCCCTCCACCGGAACGCCTTCGGCGGCGGCTCGTTGGAGTTGGCTCAGGTAGGCGCGCATGAACATCACGCGGTCCGAGTCGTCGACCCTCCCGTCCTCCGCGACCGCATCCGCGGCTGCGCAGCCGTTCTCGGTGATGAAGATCGACTTCGCGTTCCAGATCGACTGCACGTGCCGCGGCGCCCAGTACATGACCTCGGCATCGAAGACGTGCCAGGCGGCGGCCATCTTCGGGTGCGAGGCGTTGATCGGGATGTCCCGGTACCCGGGCGACGTGTCCGCCGGCTCGACGTAAGAACCGGGCCGGTAGACGTTGATCCCGATGAAGTCGAGCGGGGAGGAGATCGTCTTCAGCTCGTCGTCGGTGAACGTCGGTGTCGTTCCGCCCGCCGAGGCGAGGTAGTCCTCGAGGTACGTGCCCTCCAGCATGACGGTCATGAAGCCGGCGTTCCGGTCGCGCGTGGCCTTTTCCGCGGCCTCGACATGCTCGGGCGTGTCGATGGCGGGCACTGCGACGCGAATGTTCTCGGCGAAGCCGACCTTCGTTCCGGCAGCCCCCTGCGCGCGGATCGCCTGGACGGCCAGCCCGTGGGCGAGCACCGCGTGATGACGAACCTGCTTCAGCTCGACGTCCGGAAGCCGCAGTCCCGGCGCGCCTCCCAGGTGCACCGTCTTTCCACCGCCGACCGTCGCGTCGATTCCCTGATAGCCGGTCTCCACGAACGAGGCGAACTCGTTGATCGTGAAGTAGTGCTTCACCCGGTCGCCGAGCTGTTCGGCCATGTAACCCGCGTAGTCGGCGAACGCCTTCGACGTTTCGGCCGATTGCCAACCGCCGTACTCGTCCTGCAGCGTCTGCGGAAGATCCCAGTGGTACAGCGTCACGAACGGCTCGATGCCAGCGGCGAGGAGCTCGTCGATGAGCCGGTTGTAGAAGTCGAGACCCTTCGGGTTCGGCTGCCCAGTGCCTTCGGGGAAGATCCGCGGCCAGGCGATTGAGAAGCGGTATGCGTTTGCGCCGATCGACTTCATCAGCGCGACGTCCTCCTTGTACCGGTGGTAATGGTCGTTCGCGACGTCGCCGTTCTCGTCGTTCTTGATGTTCCCGGGCGTGTGGGCGTACGTGTCCCAGATGGACACGCCCTTGCCGTCCTCATTCCAGGCGCCCTCGATCTGGTACGAGGACGTGGCGACGCCCCAGTAGAACCCGTCAGGGAAGCGGCGGTCGACCGATGTCGAGCTGTGGGTTGTCACGGCGATACCCGAGACCCCGTGGCGGCAGGATCTCGCGCGCGTGGTGGGACGACATCACCCTCTCGGGGTGAAGAAAACGCGCTTTGGCTAGCTCGGCCGGTGTCCGGCTAGTCGTGCGTGCACTTTGTACCCCCGGTGTCAGACGCGTGCCTGAAGTGTCACGGATGCGTTCCGGAACTGTGCCGCTTCATGGACCTCGCGTCCCGTGCTCGTACGTTCTCCGTCGTGCCGCGAAAGCCACGGATCGAGAATCCCGGCGGCATCTACCACGTGAGCTCGCGTGGCAACCGCGGCTGCGTCGTCTATCACGACGACGTCGAGCGGCGTGTGTTCCTGACGCTCCTATCGAGCGCCGTTCGGCAGTTCGGGTGGAAGTGTCACGCATATGTCCTCATGTCGAACCACTTCCACCTGCTCGTACAACTCGAGGCCGGCGGGCTCTCGGCAGGAATGCAGTTGCTCAACGGGTCTTTTGCCCGCTTCTCGAACCGGCGCCACGATTACGTCGGCCAGCACCTATTTCGAAACCGCTTCTGGAGCGATGAGATCGTCACCGAAAAGCACCTGCTCGAGACGGCGCGCTACATCGTTCTCAACCCTGTCCGCGCGAGGATCTGCGAGTCGCCTGCGGACTGGGTGTGGAGCAGCTACCGCGCCTCGGCTGGCCTCGACTTCGCGCCGAGCTTCCTAGCCGCAACGCAGCATTTGCGGCTCTTCGGAACCCGACCATCGGAGGCGAGGCGGGCATATCGCGAGTTCGTCAGCGAAGGGATCGAAGCGCCCCGGCCATGACCGTCAAGTCTAAGACGGACACGTCCCGGTGTCAGACACGTGACGGGAGTGACACGTGACGGGAGTGCACCCTTAGTCGGACGCGTGACGGGAGGACGCCGTTTAGTCGTGCCCGCACTTGGCGTAGCTGCCGCGGATCGCGTCCCGCTCGGCGTTCATCGCGCTCTCGAGCGATACGTCGGACGGGTTCCCGCGGTTGTACGGGTGCAGCCCAGGCCCCTGCCACATCACGTCGGGCGTGACGCCGGGCCCCGCGGCCGTAATCCGGTACTGCTCGCCGACGCCGGAGGGACGCTTGCGGTTCGGGATCGAGCGCGGATGCGCGTAGCCGCCGACCCACGGGTTCCGCCGGTAGAAGCCGTAGCAGAACATCCCGGGCGGCCCGTGCGAGACGAACGAGTTCTCGCGCAGCCAGCCCTTGCCGTACGCCGAGTTGAACGTGTCCAGGAACAGGAGCCGGCCGTAGTTGTCCGTCGGCGCGCCCACGCGCGTCGTGCCGAAGCCACGCACGCCCTGGCCGTTGTAGGTGTACCGGCCGAAGGCCTCCTGGAAGCGGCCGCCGTAGATCCAGTCCGTGTAGACGTCGAGCTGCGCGAGCGGCCCCGTCCAGTGCGAGAGGCGCAGCCACCAGGTCTTCTGCTGCCTGAGCCACGGTGCCATCCCGAGGTTCGGCAGCGCCGTCTGCCAGCTCTGCAGCGCCCAGTACGACCCGTTCGGCGCCTTGCACGCGGTCACCAGCCACGCGAGCTCCGGCCCGTCGTACGCGCGGCACCTGTTCTTGAAGTGCTTCCACGTCATGCGCCGGTGCTTCCAGCCGCCGGAGTAGTCGACTTTGAACTCGACCTGCCGGATCCGCGGCGTCGCGGGCCGTGGCCGCGCGTTGACGGCGCCCCAGGCGAGCAGGTGCGTGACCCTGCCGCGCACCGAGTACGTGACCATCGCCGTCCCCTTCTTGTTGACGGCGAGCTTGACGTGGGAGGCGTTGCGCGCGATCAGCTGGGACGCGTCTGCCGCCCCGGCAAGCGCGAGCGCGAGCACGAACGCGCAAACCAGGGTCACCGACCGCATATGAGGGTCATCGGAACCCGCCGGAGCGCGCTCCGCCCTCGTTCGAGGGACTAGGAGGCGAGCCGCTCGTCCACGGGCTCGTCAGGCACCGGGACTTCGAGCGGAAGGCTCAGGAAGACGTCGACGACGGCCGGGTCGAACTGCGTCCCCGAGCCCGCGCGAATCCGCCGGCAAGCCTCGTCGACGCTCAGGCGCTTGCGGTAAGGGCGGTCGGTCGTCATCGCGTGAAAGGCGTCGCAGACGAGGATGATGCGGGACTCGAGGGGGATCTCCTCGCCGGCCTGCCCGTCCGGATAGCCGGCGCCGTCCCAGCGCTCGTGGCAGCTCCGGACGATCGTGCGCACCTCGGCGAGCCGGTCGATCGGCTCGAGGATCCGCTCGCCGAGCTCGGGGTGCATCTCCATGATCGAGCGCTCCTCCGCCGTGAGCGGCCCCGGCTTGAGCAGGATGCTCGTCGGGATCCCGATCTTGCCGATGTCGTGGAAGAGCGCGCCGAGCTCGAGTCGCTTGAGGTCGCTGCCCTCCAACCCGAGCGTCTCGCCGACGCGCAGCGCCATGTCCGTGATCCAGCGCGTGTGCGAGGAGGTGTACTCGTCGTTGGCTTCCAGCGCGTTCGCCAGCGCCTCGATCGTGGAGACGAACGTCTCCTCGAGGTTCTCGTAGCTGCGCGCGCGCTCCAGGGCGACGGCCGCCTGGTCGGAGATGCCGCGCAGCAGGCGCAGGATCTCCTCGACGGTGTGTTTGCTGTCGGTGGTCGGCTCGCGCACCGCGATGAAGCCCTCGAGCTTGCCGTCGTTGCGGAGGGGGGCGATGGCGAGGTCCGGCCAGGAGAGACCCTCCGGAGGCGGCATGATTGCCGTCGCCTCCTCGGCCGTGACCAGGAAGGGACCTGAACGGTCGCCGACGACGGCGCGCACGGCAGCTGTCGGGATGGAGATCGACAGCACCGGCAGCAGCGTCGGGTCGGCGTCGTAGTCCGTGTGGGCGGCGACCTGGAAGTCGCCGTTCTCGCCGGGGAGCCAGAGGGCGCACTTCTTGTCGCCGAGGATCCGCGCGGCCGCCCGCACAGTCTCGGCCCCGATCGCGTCGGGTGTCTCGGCCTCGGAGATCGCGCCCGTGTATTCGAGCAGCGCCTTCAGGTGGCCGGCCTCGCGCCGCTGCGCCTCGTACAGCCGCGCGTTCTCGAGCGCCACCGACGCGTGGCCGGCGAGCACCGCCAGCAGTCGTACGTCGTCCTCGTCGAACTGCCCCACGCCGAGCTTCGAGATCGCGACCACGCCGATCACTCGCGCTCCGTAGCAGAGCGGCACGGCGATCTGCGACTCCTCGATCATGTGCGTCCCGGGGATCATCACCGCGTACTCGCACTCGAGCGTGTTCGGGACGAGCAGCGGCTCGGCACTCTCGGCGACGTGGCCGGTGATGCCCTCGCCGATGCGCGTGCGCGGAAAGTCGACGCGCTCGCCGCTGCGCGAAAGCAGCTCGCCGCGGAAGGCGATCGGCACGACCTCGTCGCCCTCGATCACCGAGACGCGGCAGTTGTGGTAATCGATCAGCAGCCGAAGCTCGTCGGCGATCACCTCGCCGATCTGGCGCACGTCGTTGAGCCGGTTCAGCTTCCCGGCGAGGCTCTGGAGCATCTTCAGGTGCGCGATCGAGCGCACGTCGCGCCCGCTGATCGGCTTGCCGTCCGGGCGCTCGGCCGAGTGCTCGTCGAAGAGGACGATCTGGTTCTTGCCGCGCGCCTTCGCGGTCATCATCGCAGCCTCCGCGCAGGCGACCAGCTCGCGGGGGTTCATCGCGTGTTCCGGTCCCTGCGAGATGCCGACGGAGATCGTGATCT
>JBKPQP010000188.1:0-15272 GCA_046734155.1 Actinomycetota bacterium
TCCTTTCCGGCTTCGGGCCCAGAGCCGTCCAAGTGGCCGGAGGGTTACCGCCAATTCGCGGCCTGCGGCTCGCGATGCGCGTGTCCTGCGCCTGCGCGGCGCGCAGCCAGGCCGGGTTGAAGTGACCGGTCGGATAGGTCAACCGGTCGTTCCAGTAGGTGTCCATCGCGCCGAACTGCTCGCCTTCCCCGCTCCCGGGAACCGGCATGTACGCAGCGGCGGACGGCGGTGCAGTGGCCCCCGATGACCGATGGCCCTGAACCGCCAGCACGACCGCTGCTATGCCAACCGCGATCAGGCCGGCAACCGAGGCCGTGACGAACTGCCTTCGTTTCATGCGCCGCTTCTCCCCTCCAGCCCGCAGCGTCTCGACCGCCGACGAGCCTAGTGGCCTTGTCTACGAATAAGCGAGAACGTTCTTACCACTCAGATAGCGGAAAATCAATCTAGGGTGATGGATTTAGCGGGCGAGCTTCGAGTCGATCGCCTCGAGCCGCTTCTGGAGCTCGGCGAGCTCGCCGACGATCCGCTGCGCGATCTCCTCGCGGTGCTCACGGTCGCCGTCGCTTTCTGCTCTGGCAGCGCGCTGGACGAGGGCGCTCGTCACGCCAGCGGTGACGAACGAGATGAAGGCGATCCCGATCACCATCACGAGGCCTCCGACCGTCCGACCAGCGAGCGTCGTCGGAACTACGTCCCCGTAGCCGACCGTCGTCACCGTCTGCAGCGCCCACCAAATACCGACCCCAACCGACGGAAAGTTCTCGTGATCGACGAAGCGAATGAGGATGCCGCCCGTCAACGCCAAGCCGAGGAACGTGACGGCCAGGCCCAGGGTGACGGAGCGCGCGTTGACGATCCTCCGAATCCGGCGCTCGACGAAGGACACCCGCTTTCCGGGCCTGATCTGGCTCTCCGCCATGTGTCGGAGTTCAACGACCGGGCCGACTCCCCTTGGCGGAGCCGCGCTATGCCGCTACGCGAGCCGACGAGATTCGCATCAGCGCGCACGAGGCGCCGGAGCGGAGCTCCTCGACGACCTCGCCCTCGTCACGCTCGCAGACGAGGAGCGTCTTCCATGTGAAGAGGTGCTCCGGCACGTGGAAATCGCCAGTGGCGACAAACGGGAGCCCGCGCTGCGCGACCCAGTCGAAGCCCTCCTCGCGGTTCAAGAGCTCGAAGCGGTCGACGAGCTCAGCTGCTCGTTCTGGGTGCTCCGCGAACCACGCCGTTCCGCGCACCGACTGCGCGGCCTTGTCGAGCGGATAGGGATGGGCCGCGATCAGCGCCGCTCCGGCTTTCCGCGCATCGCGCAGCGCGGGTTCGAGCCCTCCGTCGACGGAGATGAACTCGCGTAGCCCGATTGCGAGCGCATGCCCGGCCCGGCTCGGATCGGCGTTCTCGACCGTCAACTCGAGGCCGGGCAGGACGAGCATCCCGTACTGCTTCGCGGCACGCTCGGCTTCGGCGTCGACGGCGTCGAGGTAGTCGCGATACGTCTCGGCGCGGACATAGACCGCGACCTCGCTGCGCACGACGTGATCGGTGATCGCGAGCAGATCGAAGCCCGCCCGGCCGTAGAGGTCGACGAGCTCGGCGGGCGTGAGGACGCCGTCGCTCCACGTCGTGTGGGCGTGCAGCTCGGCGAGAAGAGACCTCTTTGCCATCCGAGGATCTCTTCGGCAGCAGTGGCTCGAGTCAGTGGGGCTACCTGGTTCCGATCTTGCACCGGCCTGGTGAACGCACGTCTTGACTAGGCTCTCGGAGTCGTACGTCCCGAGGAGGTTGCCATGACCCATAGCTCGCTCAGGCGCTTCCGCGGCTTCACGCCGTAGGGCGCGTACCGCCTTTTCGAAAGGAGCTTCTTCGATGCAGATTCGGGCTGCGACGCTCGGTGACGCCGATCGCCTTGCATCGTTCATGGGCCGCTGCACGCTCGCGCACCAGGGCGTTCGGCGGGCGTCGGCGGACGAGATGCGGCAGCGGCTGACCCAGCCTGGAACCGATCCGACGCGCGACACGTGGGTCGTCGAGGACGGCGAAGAGGTCGTCGGCTTCGCGCAGGTCTGGCGCGAGGACGCCGCCGTTGTCTGCTACGTCCGTGTCGATCCCACGCACTCGGGCCGGGGGATCGGCAGCACGCTCCTCGAGCGCGGATCGGCACGCGCCCGCGACCTCGAGGGACCCGCCGTCCTCCACGCGACGAGCTGGCCGAAGGACGCCGCGGCGGCACCGCTCCTCGTAGGCGCCGGCTTCAGCCCGCTCCGGTACCTCTCGCTGATGACGATCGACCTCGCGAGGGCACCCGAGCCGCCGAGCTGGCCCGCGGACATCGTGGTTCGGGCGCTCGACGAGAACGTCGACCTGCGGCGGATCCACGACGCGCAGCAGGCGGTCTTCCCCGCGCAGAGCTTCGAGGACTGGCTGCATGAGTACGGACGCTTCGACCCGACGCTCTGGTTCGTCGCGGTGGACGCAGAGGGAATCGCCGGCTTCGCACTGTGCCTGCCCGAGCTCGCCGGGGATCCGGGGGCGGGATACGTCAGCGAGCTCGGAGTGCGACCCGATCGGCGCGGCCAGGGGCTCGGGCTGGCGCTCCTGCAGCAGACGTTCATCGAGTTCCACGCGCGCGGGCGCGGGCGCGTGGCGCTGCATGTCGACGTCGACAACCTGACCGGAGCGGTTCGGCTCTATACGAAGGCGGGCATGCGTCCCGAACCGCGGCTCGTCGTCTGGAAGCGGCATCTTTGACGCCTAATGCCGGCCGGTGGATGAGGCTTTCGGCCTCTCCGCCGGCCGGGTCAGCGATGACCGCTACCGGACGGTGACGGTCAGGCGTAGGACGTTGTCCTCGCCCTTCGTCTCCATGTGCGCGGCCCAGGAGTAGTCCTCACCGGCCTTCGTCTTGAAGCGGTACACGCCCGCCTTCGTGAACCGGACCTGTGCAACCGCGCCCATGTGGCTCATGGAGGGCGTGCGCAGCTGTACGACCGGTCCCGACGTCTTCAGAAGCTTGTGGGGCATGATGTCGTTGTTCTTGACGGCCAGAGTCGCGCCGCGTGACAGCGTGATCGACTGGGTCGCCTTGTAGGCGCCGCCGTTGAACGACCACGTGTGGCAGCCGCGCATCTGGTGACGAATGGTCAGCGTCGCCGCGGTTCCGTGAGCCGAGGCGGACGATACGAGGAGCACTGCCCCGCAAGCGGCGAGGGCAGCGACTAGACGGCGAATGCGCTTCTTCTGTCTCATGATCGGCTCCTTGCTTCGATTTGGACGGAGTGTCGGTCGAAGCCAGAAACCTGTAATCGGCGAAGCCGCTGATTCCCGTTGCGGCTTTTCGCCCATCCAGCACGATTTTCGGCACAACGCGAGAGGGCGGCCCGGAGGCCGCCCTCATCGCTCCGAGCGGAGTCGCCGCTCAGGTCTTGGCTGGGGCTGGAGTCGGCGCCGCAGCGGTTGCCGACTTCGGCTCGAGCCCTCCGAGCACGAGGACCAGGAACCCGATCCCCACCAGCAGGAGGGCAATGCCCATCACGATCCCGAACACTCCGACGTTCTCGGCGAAGTACGAGGTGTTGAGTGCCGTCGAGAGAGCGGTGTACGTGACCCAGATGTCACGCGCGTGGTTCGCGACCGGAGCACCCGTCGCCGGGTCCTTGGCCGCCTGGGCCTCGTCCGAAGTCGGTTTCCCGTTCTTATCCAGGAACCGGGGCATCTCGGCGTACACCTGGCCGCCCGTCGCCTCGAGGGTGTGGATGCGCATGTAGCTGGCGAAGCACTTCGCTTCCTTGCCCGTGTCGACCGTCTCCCCGGCGACGCTGCAGGTCGGCAGGTCGACATTCGTCAGTCCGGCTTGCTGGGCCTCGGTCTTGATCGCACTCGGTGTCATGTCCGGCGAGCCCACGATCTGCTCGCTCTTGAGGTGGTCTCGTGTGTAGTTGATCCCCCAAATGCCGACGCCGATCGAACCGACCGCGAAGACGATGAGGATCACGCTGGCGGCGACGCCGCCCCACTTGAAGATGCTGCTCCGCATGGCGACTCCTTTCTCGTTACTGCTCATGATGCACAGCTTCGGAGGGTCGCGCCGCCCCGCCATCGGTGCCCGACCGCGAAGCCGATGCGGACTTTCCACATTACGACTCGGCGCTCCGGGGTCAGACCCCGGCGATCGCGGCCAAGACGAGCATCGCCGCGGCCCCGGCAGCGCTGCCGACGCCGGCTCGCAGCCAGCGACGGTGCCCGAACGCCTGGGGGACGAGATCGACGAAGACGAGCGCGAGCATGGCCCCGGCCGCGAAAGCGAACGAAGCCGGCAAGAGCGCCTGAACGTGCTCGATGATCAGGTACGCGAACACCGCCCCCACGGGCTGCGGCGCACTCGTCAAGACCGCCGCCCAGAACTGACTCGAGCGGCTGAAACCCGCCTCCTCCATGGGGATCGCGACGCTCGTCCCCTCCGGGATGTTCTGTAGCCCGATCGCGAGGATCACGAACAGGCTCAGCCCGGCCAGCTCCGACGCGTACGCGGTCCCGATCGCGAGCCCCTCGGGCAGGCTGTGCACGAGGAGTACGCCGAAGACGAGGACCGAGAGCCGCACTCCCGATCCCCGCAGCCGCCCGACATGTACGTCACGACCGTGCAGAAGCCGGTGCGCCGCAACGAGCAGGAGCACCCCCGCCACGAGCCCGACCACGACCTCGGCCCGCCCTCCCTCCTCCAGGGCGGGCTTCAGCAGTCCGACCAGCGACGCCACGGTCATCGCGCCGATTGCGGTGCCGAGGAGGATCGGCCGCAGGAGCTCGGCCTTCGAGCCCATGAAGAAGACGGGCAGCGTCCCGAGCCCCGTGGCGAGGGCCGTCGCACTTGCTACAACGACGAGCAGTAGGAGGTCCATGGCCGGCGCCGCCGACTACGCGTCGACGATCCTGGCCGAGCGCTCCTTCGCGACGAGCACCGGAACGCCCGCGTGCTGGACGACGCCGCTCGAGACGCTTCCGAGCAGCGCCCCTGCGAAGGCGCCGCGGCCGCGCGAGCCCATGACGATGAGGTCGGCGCCGCGGTTGTCCGCGAAGCTCAGGATCTCGTCCACGGGATCTCCTTCGAGGATCTCGCTCTCCGAGTCGATCCCAACGTTCACGGCCCGGTCCATCGCAGAGTCGAGCGTCTCGTGCGCCGTCGCGAGCTCGTGGCTCAGCAGGCGCTCGTAGTAGGGGTAGCCGAGCAGCGACGAGGGCGGCTTGCGGACCAACGCGAACATGACGTGCGCGTCGACGTCCTGGGCCAGGTCGAGCGCCTCGTCGATTGCCGCCTCGCTCCCCTCGGAGCCGTCGATTGCAACAAGAAACTCTTTCATCGGATCCTCCTTTGGTGCTCGAAGCATCGAGCCCATCCGCGCGGCGGCCATCAGGGCTGCGACCGATTCGCGAGTGTGGGAATCCCGCACCACAGTTCAGGCCTCGTCCGGATCACCCCGAGCCGCGCGATCAGCGATCATGACCGTGTTTAGCCATGCCGACGAACGTCCTCATAGCCGGAGCAGGGGTTGCGGGCCTCGAGGCAGCGCTCGCGCTCCGGGCTCTGGCCGAGGACCGGGTTTCCGTAGAGCTTGTCTCGCCGGATCCGGATTTCGTGTACCGACCGCTCGCCGTGGCTGCGCCGTTCGGGGTCGGCGAGACCCAACGGTTCCCTCTGCGCCGACTTGTCGAGGAGGCCGGCGCCGACCTGACAGAAGGGGCCGTCAACGCGGTGCATCCCCACCGGAACACAGTCGAGATTGCTGGTGGAGGCGAGCGCTCCTACGAGTTACTCTTGCTCGCGCTGGGCGCCCGCCCCGTCCCGGCAATCTCTGGCGCCGTCACGTTTCGCGGGCCAGGCGACGAGGAAGCCTTGGCCGAGGTACTGCGCGACGCAAGAGCCGGACAGCTGCGCCGGCTCGTGTTCACGATGCCCGCCGGGATCTCCTGGCCGCTGCCGCTGTACGAGCTCGCCCTCCTCACGGGGGTGCACCTCGCCGACGCCGGCGCGAACGTCGAGCTAGAGCTCGTCACTCCAGAACTACGTCCGCTCCAGCTGTTCGGCACCGCCGCCAGCGACGCCGCCCGCGAGCTGCTCGAACGGCACCACATCGGCCTCCGAACCGACACGGTTCCACTCGCCGTGGAGGAAGGCGTACTCCAGCTCGTAGGAACCGGGGAAGTCGAAGCCGATCGCGTCGTCGCGCTCCCGCGTATCGAAGGCCCCCGTCTGCCGGGCGTCCCGTTCGACTCGAACGGCTTCGTCCCGATCGACGAGCACGGGCGGGTCCGGGACGTCGAGGACGTGTTCGCCGCCGGCGACCTGACGAACTTCCCGATCAAACAGGGCGGGTTGGCCGCACAGCAGGCAGACGCTGCAGCGGAGGCGATCGCAGCCTCGGTCGGGGTCGAGATCACCCCGGCCCCGTTCGAACCTGTCTTGCGCGGCCTTCTCCTCACCGGCCTCACGCCGCGCTTCATGCGCACCGAGGTCGGAAGCCACGAGTCGGAGCTGGACACGGAGCCACTCTGGTGGCCGCCGGGAAAGATCGTCGGCCGGCATCTTGCGCCGTTCCTCGCCTCCCACCTGAACGTCGCTCAAACGCCCCCGCGCACCGACACTGTCGAAGTGAACGTCGAGGTCGATCGTGGGCCGGCGGGCGAGTGGGCGTCGATCTGAGCCTGCCTCCGTAGAAAACCCTCGGGACAACCGGGGTGAGCACCGACGGATTCCCCTCCGGCGCCGTGGAGACTGCGGGCATGAGACCAGCAACCTGTCATCTGCTCCAAGCGGTCGACATCGTCGAGCCCTGCCCCGGCGACCAGTGCCCGTTCTGGGACGAGAGGTGTCTGTTCACCGACTTGCATTCCCAGCTGGCGTCGAACCCGCCGCTCGTCAAAGTCCTCCTCGGAGTCAGGGAGAAACTGGAGGACGGGCCTCGCCCCGTCGTGGCCCGCGAGCCTGGCTTCGACTGAGGCTGCGGTAAATCGCTGGAGCTATATCGGACGCCGCCAGGCTCGCGCGAGCGAGCCCTCTGTTCGTCCGTAGAACTCCGCAGCGCGAACCCGCGCGGACTCCGATGGCGACGAGCGCGCCACACGCGAGTCTTGGAACGTCGAAGAGGAGGTTTTGAGATGAAGGCACTCGTCTTTCACGGTCCCGGGGAGCGCTCCTGGGAGACCGTTCCAGATCCGGCGATTGCAGCCGAGACCGACGCGGTCGTGAAGATCGACTCGGCCACGATCTGCGGCACCGACCTGCACATCCTCAAGGGCGACGTGCCCGAGGTCGAGCCGGGCACGATCCTCGGCCACGAGGCCGTCGGCACGATCGTCGAGAAGGGAGGCGCGGTCACGACGCTCGAGGAGGGAGACCGCGTCCTCGTCTCGTGCATCACCTCGTGCGGCCGCTGCCGCTTCTGCCGTGAGGGCCACTACGGCCTCTGCACCGGCGGGGGAGGCTGGATCCTGGGCCACCTGATCAACGGTGTCCAGGCCGAGTACGCGCGCATTCCGTTCGCCGAGACGTCGGTGCACAAGCTGCCGGCGGAGATCGCGGACGAGAAGGCTCTGTTCCTCGCGGACATCCTTCCGACCTCGTACGAGGTGGGCGTCCTGAACGGCGGCGTCGGCCCGGGTGACACGGTCGCCATCGTCGGCGCCGGCCCCATTGGCCTGGCGGCGGTGATGACCGCGCGGCTGTTCACGCCCGGCCGGATCGTCGTGCTGGACGTCGCCGATGCCCGCCTCGAGCACGCTCAGGCGTTCGGAGCGGACATCGTGATCAACAACGGAGCCACGGATCCGATCGCGGAGATCATGGAGCTCACGGATGGGCTCGGAGTCGACGTCGCCATCGAGGCGGTCGGTATTCCGGAGACGTTCGAGCTCTGTGCCGAGATCGTGAGGCCCGGCGGCCACGTCGCGAACGTCGGAGTCCACGGCGCTCCGGCCACCCTCCACCTGGAGAAGCTGTGGATCAAGGACGTGACGATCACGACCGGTCTCGTCGACACGGCGACGACGCCGCGGCTGCTCGAGCTGATCGCGAACGGACGGCTCGACCCGACCCCATTCGCCACTCATCACTTCGAGCTGGCCGACATGGAGCAGGCGTATCGGACCTTCGCCGACGCGGCCTCCACGAACGCGCTCAAGGTCTTCTTGAGCGCGGAACCAGCACAGCTGGCGTCAAGGGAGCAAGATTCAGAGACCCTTGCCGGAGCAGCTGTCTGACACAGCAGGGACCGGGCGCCGCGCTGGCGCCCGGTCCCCCCTCCCTTCGGTCGCAGACGTCATCCTCCGCGACGGCGGGACATTGAGACTGCGGCCTCCCGGCAGCGAGGACACCGATGCGCTCCTCGACTTCTTCGGCGGGCTCTCGGAGCGGAGCTTCTACCTCCGCTTCCACGGCGCGCCGACGGTGAGACCGTCGCTCGTCGAGCCGTTCCTCGAACCGGACTGGGTCGACCGAGGCGCGCTCGTCGGCACGCTCGCCGGCGGTGACGGGCAGGAGATCGTGGCCCTCGCGAGCTATGCGCGTCTGCGCGATCCGGCTGCGGCGGAGGTGGCGTTCACCGTCGCCGACGATCAGCAGGGTCGCGGGATCGGCACGCGAATGCTCGAGCAGCTCGCCGAGCGCGCGGCTTCGGTCGGGATCGAACGCTTCCTCGCGGACGTGATGGGCGAGAACGCCGCGATGATGAAGGTCTTCGAGGACGCAGGGTTCGGCGTCTCACGCGCTCTCGACCGCGGAACCTTCGAGGTCGCGTTCCCGATCGAGCCGACGGACGCCTATCGCGGCCACGTCGAGGAGCGCGATCACCTCGCGGTCGTCGCCTCGCTGCGCCCGTTCTTCGCGCCCGCGAGCGTCGCGGTGATCGGGGCGTCGACCCGGCGCGAGGCGATCGGAGGCATCGTCTTCAGGAACGTCCTCGCCGGCGAGTTCAAAGGAGCCGCGTACCCGATCAATCGCAGCGGAGAGCCTGTGGCCGGCGTCCGTGCGTACGCGTCGGTCGAAGAGCTGCCCGAGCGGGTCGACCTGGCGGTCATCTGCCTGCCGGGCGCACACGTGATCGACGCCGCTCGCTCGGCACTCGAGACCGGGATCCGCGCGCTCTGCGTCATCTCGGCCGGGTTCGCGGAGATCGGAGAGGAAGGCCGCGAGCGCCAGGAGCAGCTGCTCGCGCTCGTCCGCGCGCACGGGGGGCGTCTCGTCGGCCCGAACTGCCTCGGCATCGCTGTCGCCGCGCCGTCGCTCAACGCAACGTTCGGGCCGCGCGCTCTCCCTCCGGGGCCGATCGCCTTCTCTTCGCAGAGCGGCGCACTCGGGCTCGCGCTACTCGAGAAGGCGTCCGAGCGCAGCCTCGGCTTCTCGTCGTTCATCTCGATCGGCAACAAGGCGGACGTGTCCTCGAACGACCTGCTCGAGTACTGGGAGGAGGACGAGGACTCCGGGTTGATCGCGCTCTACCTCGAGTCGTTCGGCAACCCGAGGCGCTTCGGCCGAATCGCGAGCCGAGTCGCGCGGAAGAAGCCGATCCTCGCCATGAAGAGCGGGACGTCCGCCGCGGGTGCCCGCGCCGCGGGCTCGCATACGGCCGCGCTCGCGGGCTCCGAAGAAGCCGTCGAGGCGCTCTTCCACCAGGCAGGCGTGCTTCGCGCTGGGACGCTCGAGGAGCTGATCGACGCGGCGGCGCTCCTCTCGACCCAGCCGCTGCCGCGCGGCCGCCGGGTCGCGATACTGACGAACGCGGGCGGGCTCGGGATCCTGTGCTCGGACGCCTGCGAGGCGGTAGGCCTCGAGCTGTCTGAGCTCTCGGCCGAGACGACGACGCAGCTCGCCGAGGTCCTGCCCGGCGAGGCGAGCCTCGCTAACCCGATCGACATGCTCGGCTCGGCGACCGCGGCCAGCTACGAGGCGACGCTGCCGGTCGTGCTCGCAGATCCCGCAGTTGACTCGGTCATCGTCCTCTTCGTCCCGCCGGCGACTGCAGGCGCCGAAGACGTCGCGGCCGGCCTGGCCCGGACGCTAGAGGCGGTGTCCACGGACAAGCCCGTGCTCGCGGCCCTCCTCGCTGCCGAAGGGATTCCGTCGGCTCTGCGCAAGACGCCCGCACCCGCCGCGCTCTTCACGTACCCCGAATCGGCCGCGCGCGCTCTTGGCCTCGCGGCGGAGCGCGCCGAATGGCTGCGCCGGCCCGCGGGCACCGTTCCGCAGCTCGACGGGATCGACACCGCCACCGCCGAGCGCATCATCTCGACGGCCGACGACCGTTGGCTCACACCTGCCGAGACGAGAGAGCTGCTCAGCGCATACGGCCTGCCGCTCGTCGAAGAGCGGGTCGCGGAGGCGGTCGAGCAGGCCCTTGAGGCCGCGCGCGAGCTCGGTTTTCCCGTCGTCGTCAAGTCGGCGGTCGCCGGCGCACACAAGACGGAGACGGGAGGCGTTGCCCTCGATCTCGGCGACGAGGCCGCCGTCCGCGAGGCTGCCGAGCGCATCGGCGTACCGGTGATCGTCCAGCAGATGGTCAAGGGCGGCACCGAGCTCCTCGCCGGGATCGTGCAGGACCCGACGTTCGGCCCGCTGGTCGCGTTCGGGCCAGGCGGAGTGCTCGCGGAGCTGATCGGAGAAGCGGGCTTCCGAATCGCGCCCCTCACGGACGTCGACGCGGAGGAGCTCCTGCAGCAGGAGAAGACCGCGCTCCTCGTCGCGGGCTACCGCGGTGCCCCGCCGTCCGACACAGCGGCACTCACGGATCTCATCCACCGGCTCTCGAAGCTCGGAGAGGATCTGCCCGAGGTCGCCGAGCTCGATCTCAATCCGGTGCTCGCCGGCCCCGACGGGTGCGTCGTCGTCGACGCGCGTGCCCGCGTCACGCCGCCCTCCCAGGACCGCCGCGTCAAGACCTGGTGACGGTCACGCCGCCGGGTGCGGCCGCGAAAAGACGACCAGGACGCTCAGGCCCTCGTATCCCGTGAACCGGTGATCGGCTCCGGCCGGGACGAACGCCGCTTTGCCCTCGCTGACCTCGACCATGTCGCCTTCGACCTCGAGCACGCCCCGCCCCTCGAGCACGACGTAGACCTCGTCGTCCGCGTGCGGCTGCTGCCGGTCCGGCTCCGGTGCGACGAGCACGTAGACGCCGATCTCGAGCCCGGGCGACTCGTGGACGATCTCGTACCCGCCGCCGGCCTCCTCGAGCCGCCGCCTAGTCGTTTCGATGTTCAGAGCGTCCATACGGGAAACTAGAACAGGTCGCCGCCGTCGCTGTCGCCGGGCCCGGGCGTGGGGGCGAACGAGACGTCGTCCGGCACGTGCGGCCGGGTCCAGGAGTAGGCGTCCTCGGCGACCCGCGGCGGGCCTGCGACAAGATCCTTCCAGGCCGAGGCTGCTGACCAGAAGCGCCCATCGCCGATCAACTTCTCGGCCGCGTCTCGGGAGTCGGCCTCGAAGACGAATACGGCCTCGCTCTCGGTCAGGAACACGTGGTGCTGCTCGAGACCGACCTCCTGGGGATCGAAGGGCGGGCCTCCGCGCAGGAGCTTCGCGGCCTGCTCGCTCGCGCCTTCGCGCAGTGGAAGGACGACAACGGCCCGGCTCATGACCCGCTCCTCTCCGAGTAGGGACGAAAGATGCTCTGCAAGCTCCGAGATGATGCCCGCCTGGCCCACTCCGGCGATTCGAACCGGCTCTCCGAAGCGCAGCTCGAGCACAAGTGTCGGGCGTCCGGAGATGCGATCGGCGGCCGTGTGGCCGACGCGGACGCATCGCAGGTCGCTGTACGCCACCGTCTCCGCGATCGACCCGTTCGTGAAGGCGAGCCCGTCGGGAGCAAGCTCGAGCCGTCCCGACTGGACGTCTCCTTGGCCATGGCGCCAGCTGACGGCGTAGGTCTCGTGCATCGACGACATGATCGGGTCGGGCCACTCGTTTAACCTCGGTGGCCGGCCCCAAACCGCCTGCGGGAAAGCCGCAGCTAGTCGGGACGCTCGTCGAGCAGACCGTGCTCGATCGCGTAGCGCACGAGTTCCGCACGGGTCGTCAGCCGGAGCTTCTGCATGATGTGCGCGCGGTGCGTCTCGACCGTGCGCACGGACAGATAGAGCATCTTCGCGATCTCTTGGTTCGTGTGCCCGAGAGCGAGGAGGCGCAGCACCTCGCGCTCCCGGTCGGAAAGGGGATCCTGCTCCGCCTGGGCCCGCTCCTCGGCCTCAGCCGCGATCAGGCGGGCGCCGAGCGCCGGGTGGACGTATCGACCTCCGTTCGCAACCTCCCGCACGGCGTCCACGACTTCGGCGTCTACAGCCTCCTTCAGCACGTAGCCACTGGCTCCGACCGCGAACGCCTCGCGCACGTAGCGAGGATCGTCCTGCATCGAGAGCATCAGCACCTTCGCGTCCGTCGCTTCCTTGAGCACCGCCGGCGTGGCCTCGATGCCGCTCGCCCCCGGCATGACGACGTCCATCAGGATCACGTCCGGCTTGTGGGCGCGCGTCTCGAAGACGGCGCCGCGCAGGTCGCCGGCCTCCGCGACGACCTCGATGTCGTCCTCCGCCTCGAGCACGCGCCGGAGGCCTGACCGCACGACGGCGTGGTCATCGACGATGACGACGCGGATCGTCATCCGGCTGGAACCTCGATCGAGAGCGACGTTCCCGCGCCCGGCGAGGACTCGACCGTCAAGCGCCCGTCGACGAGCGCGACCCGCTCCCGCATCCCGAGCAGGCCGAGGCCGTTTCGGGAGGCCTGCCGCTCTTCAAATCCCTGTCCGTCGTCCTCGATCACTACTGAGATCGTGCCGTCGCGCCGCGTGAGAACGATGCTCACATGCTTGGCGTGCGCGTGCTTGACGACGTTGGTGAGCGCCTCCTGCGTGATCCGGTAGAGGGTCGTCTCGACATCGGACGGCAAACGCTCGTCTCCGAGCCTCGGCTCGAGATCGACCTCGATCCCCGTCTGCTCACGGAAGGTTTCGATGAGCCGCTCGAGGGCGGGCACGAGCCCGAAGTCATCGAGTGCCTTGGGCCGAAGCTCGACGGCCAGCCGGCGCACATCCTGGAGCGTCGTCACGACGAGCTCGCGGAGTCGGCTGGTCGATTCGGCGAGCTCCTGCTCGCTCGCGACGTCCTCGAGGCTCTTCAGGCCGAGCAGGATCGACGTCAGCGCCTGTCCGGTCTCGTCGTGCAGCTCGCGCGCGAGCCGCCGGCGCTCGAGCTCCTGCGCGCTCACCACGCGGCGCAGCGCGTCCCGAGCGACACGCTCCGAGAGGTCCACGGCAACCGCTGCCCTGGCGGCAAACGCCTCGGCCAGCCGCAGGTCCGCATCCGAGAAGCGCGGATCGGCCGCTTCCTTGTCGTGGGCCGCGATGATCCCGATCGGCCGATCGCGCAGCAGCATCGGCACGTAGAGGCCGGTCCGTGCCGCGAGGCGCCTGCTGAGCTCCTGGTCGACCTCGAGGTCGTCGGTCATCGAGTCGACCCGCTCGCTGCTGCCGCGGTCGAGCACGCAACCCGCCTTCGACCCATCCTGCTCGAGCCGCCTGCCGACGAGCCCCTCGGCGCCGTCGATCGCCCGGACGACGAGCGCGCCTTCGTGGGCGGGAACGGCGATCAGGACGATCCGCGCCCGGACGAGCTCGCGCAGACGTACCGCGACAAGGTCGAGCGTTCGTTCGAGGTCCGTCTCGGAGACGAGCGCGTTCGCGATCTCGTTCAGCGACTCCAGCTGCTTCGACCAGCGAGTCGCAGCCTCGTAGAGCCGCGCGTTCTCGACCGCGACCGCGGCCTGTGAAGACAGGAGCCCGACGAGCTCCTCATCCTCCTCCGTGAACGGCCCGCCGTCGTTCCTCTCGGTCAGATAGAGGTTTCCGTAGACGACCCCGCGCAGCAGGATCGGGACTCCGAGAAATGACTTCATCGGCGGATGGTTCGCCGGAAAGCCGACGGAGCGCGGGTCCGCGGACAGGTCGTCGAGCCGTAGGGGTCTCGCGTCCTCGATCAGCGCGCCCAGCACGCCGCGGCCTCGCGGGAGATGGCCGATGGCCTCCTGCGTCGCTTCGTCGATTCCCGTCACGACGAACCGCTCCAGCCCATGACCGCTCGTGTCGAGCACCCCGAGGGCGGCGTAACGCGCACCGGTCAGCTCGGCAGCAGCCTCGACGATCTTCTGCAGCACGGCGTCGAGCGACAGCTCGGACGCGAGCGCGACGCCTGAATCGACGAGCGCGCGGAAACGATCGGTCTCAGGCACGGCGGGACGAATTATCCCGCCGGACGCCCGAGACCCGCACGTTTACGCGGCGGCTGCCGTCGGCACCTCGCGCACGACCAGCACCGGGCGCTTCGCGTCCCGCAGCACCTTGCGCGAGACGCTGCCGAGCAGAGCGCCTTCGACGCCGCCGAGCCCGCGCGAGCCGACGACGATCAGGTCAGCGTCGATCTCGTCGGCGTAGGCCACGATCTGCCTGGCCGCGCTTCCGACGAGCAGCCTCCTCAGAGCTGGAATGCCCCGTTGCTCGGCAAGGGCGAGCGCATCGTCGAGTGCCACGTGATCGTGCTCGCCCAGCTCGTGCGGCACCGAAACCGGCCCGGACATCGCGAAGGCCACCGGCAGCACATCGGCTGCGGGCGCCACGTGCGCGAACGTCACCTGCGCCCCGTGCTCCTCGGCGAGCTCGAGCCCGAGCTCGACCGCCTGGAGCGAGGCCGGCGATCCGTCGGTTGCGATCAGGATCCTCTTCATCGTTTCCTCCTTCGTCTTCCACCGATCGTCGTGCGCGCGTGAGACAGGGGCATCGGGGTTCGGGCCGGTTGGCGCGACGGTCAACTACCGAGCCGGGTCAGGTCTCGCTCGGATGCCCTGGTGCAGTGGTCATCGCATGCTCACGGTGGAAGAAAGGAGACCCGTGCAGTACTGGATGAGCTTGCTCGACTCGGTGTGGGTGGCAGCGGTGCCGCTTCTCTGGGGTGTCCTCATCGGGCTCGTCGGCTACGCGGCGGCGCTCGCCGCATGGCGGGAGCGGGCATGACCAGGACGTTCGTCGTCACCTGCAGCGTACCGAGCACCGACCTCGACGAGCTGAACCTGAAGATCGTCGATCACACGATCAAAGTCACGGGCCCCGACGGCTTCCGAGAGGAACTGCAGGTGCCTGAAGCCGCAGACATGGACAGGCTCGAGGTCGAGCTCCACAAGCACTTTCTCGAGTTCCGCGCGCCGCTCACGTAGCGACGTCGCGGCGAGAGAAGAACCA
>JBKPQP010000189.1:0-5975 GCA_046734155.1 Actinomycetota bacterium
CAACGGCGAGGGCGACGAGGTCATCTTCGTCCACGAGGGATCGGGCACGCTCGAGACGATCTTCGGCGACCTGCCGTACGCCGAGGGCGACTACATCGTCGTCCCGCGCGGCACGACGTACCGCTTCCGTCCAGAGGGCGAGCAGCGGTACCTCGTCTTCGAGTCACCCGGCCTGATCGAGATCCCGCGGCGCTACCGCAACGAGTACGGGCAGCTGCTCGAGCACGCGCCCTTCTACCATCGCGACATCCACCCGCCGACCGACTTGCAGACACACCGAGACACCGGCGAGTTCCGGGTCAAGGTGCGGATCCGCGACGGCTACCAGACGTACCTCCTCGACTACCACCCGTTCGACGTCGTCGGCTGGGACGGCTACGTCTACCCGTGGACGTTCTCGATCCACGACTTCGAGCCGATCACCGGGCGGATCCACATGCCGCCCCCGAGCCACCAGACCTTCGAGGGACGCAACTTCGTGATCTGCTCGTTCTGCCCCCGCAAGCTGGACTTCGACCCGATGGCGATCCCGATCCCCTACCACCACTCGAACCTGAACTCCGAGGAGATGATCTATTACGTCTCCGGCAACTTCTCCTCGCGGCGCGGGATCGACATCGGCTCGGTCACGCTGCATCCGTCGGGGATCCCGCACGGCCCGCACCCGGGCCTGGCGGAGAAGTCGATCGGCGCGACGGAGACCCACGAGCTCGCGGTGATGTGCGACACGTTCCACCCGCTGCGGTTGACGAAGCTCGCGAAGGGGCTCGACGACGGCGAGTACGCGTACTCGTGGCTCGAGGAGCGCATGCCGGCGGGAGGCTCCCCCGACGACGATCCCGCCGGGGTCACGTCCCACTTCTAGTCCGACTGCTAGCTCAGCGTCCTGATCTTGATGCTCGTGTCCGTCCCGAGGACGGAACCGCGGGCGGAGTGAAACTCGACCAGGCACAGGTACTCGGGCACCGTCTCGTCGTCGCGTGCCATCGCTTCGAGGACTGCCAGTGCCTGGTCCTCACTTTCGAGCTCCGCGACGATCCGTCCGTCGCGGTCGTCAACCAGCAAGAGCGGCATACGTCAGCACGTCCCCGGACGGTTCGACGCCAAACGCGCTACCGCGCGAGGTGGTGGGCGAATCCCCACACAACGCCTACCCGCGCCCTACGCCGCGGCGTAGAGGGTCCGGGGCAGATGGACAGGCTTACGATCCAGGCGGCGAGCCCCGAGACGGGACACGCGATGCTCGCTGCGCTGTCCGGCTTTCGGGCCGAGCTGTTGCAGAGCGCCGACGGCTGCCAGGTCGTCGTCACGCTCGGCAGGGACGACGCCGAGATAACGGCCGTGCTCCGCGCGCTCGAGGACTATGTGACCGAGCGGTCGGGCGGCCCTGCCCGGGTGGAGCTGAACGGGCGGGCTTACGTCATGCACCCGGCGCCGGAAGCCGACTGAGCGCGGCGAGCCCGACCAGCGGAGCGGCGTCGCCGAGCCGCGCCTGCTCGACAGTGGTGCCGGCTGCGAGGTCGGGCAGCACGCGCTCGTCGAGGCCTGCTCGGACGGCGTCGAGCAGCGTCTCGCCCCACGCGGCCGCCACTCCGCCGCCGAGGCGAAGCGTCCCGGGGTCCCAGGCCGCCACGAGTGCTGCGGCGGCGAAGCCGATCGCGTCGAGCGCGTCTTGCAGGATTTCGGCGGCCCATTCGTCGGTGGCGGCCTGCTCGAGCAGCTCCGCGGGCGTCGACGCCGGCCGTCCCGCCGCCGTGAAGCGGTCGATGATTCCGCCCCAAGAGCCGTAGGCCTCGGCGCAGCCCTCCTTGCCGCAACGGCAGGGGAGGCCGTCGTCGCGGAAGCGGAGATGTCCGACCTCGCCCGCATGCGGTTGGGCCGAGGCGACGACCCCGTCTCGCGCGAAGCGGCCGGCGATCCCGGTGCCGACCTGCAGGAGCGCGAGTGTCCCGCCGTCGGCCTCGCCCACGGTTGCCGCGACGAGGTCGTTGACGAAGACCCGGGGCCGCGGGCTCAGCAGGTCGGCGAGCCGCGTGTCGCGGAGCGGAAGATTGGCCGCATAGCGGACGAAGCCGTGCTCGGCGTCGACGAGGCCGGCGATCGAGAGGCCCCAGTCCGCCTTCCCCGAGACGAGGCGCGAGAGCTGGGCGACGAGCCCGTCGAGCTCGGGCGCCACCGGCTCACGCGCTACCTCGTCGACCTCTCCGTTCACGACGAAACCGGACTTGATCGCCGAGCCGCCGACGTCAACCGCGAAGAAGGGGCTATCGAGCAAGCGTGACTTTGCTCAGCCCCACCGGGTGATCCGGATCGAGGCCCCGCGCCCGCGCGAGCGCCGCGGCGAATAGCTGCCCGGGCACCACGGAGAGCAGCGGCGAGAGCAGCGGCACCGGCGGCTGCGGCACCGGCAGCGAGTAGGCAGCGCCCACGAGCCGGTCGGCGGCGTCCCCGCTCGCGACCAGGGCCGCGCCGACGGCGTGCACGCGCTCGGCAGCCTCGACGACCGCCGGCAGCGTCTCGTCGTCGGACGCGATCGTCCAGACGGGGAAGAGCGGATCGAGCGCCGCGACGGGGCCGTGTTGCAGCGCGGTCGCCGTCAGCGGCTCCGCGGCGACGCGGCAGGTCTCGAGCAGCTTCAGCGCGATCTCGCGAGCGGTCGCGAACTCGATTCCGCGTCCGACCACGAACATCCGGCCAACGGATGCGAACGACAGGGCCACCGTCCGCACGCGCGGCTCGAGGGCCGGCATCAGCTCTTCGAGCAGGTCGGCCGTCGCGCGAATGCCATCGGCGAACTGCCGCCCCTCGCCGGCCGCGTAGGCGGCGAAGAGGCCGAGCGCGGCAATCTGGTTGAGGTAGGTCTTCGAGGCCGCGACCGCCCGCTCCGGCCCGGCGGCGAGCGGCAGGACCTCCTCGGCCTCCCCTGCGAGGTCGGAGCTGACGTCGTTCGTCAGCGCGACGGTGTAGCCACCTGCCTTCCGCGCACGCCCGAGGTAGTCGATCACGTCGGGCGTTCGGCCGGACTGCGAGAGCGCGATCACCGTCGATCCGCTCATGTCGAGCCCGGCGTCGTAGTACGCGGTCAGCGCGATCGAGTCGCGAAGGGCGGTCCAGCGAGGCAGCAGGCCGAAGGCGTAGACGCCGTACGAGGTCGCGTTGTCCGACGAGCCGTGGCCGACCATGCGTACGGTCGTGGCACTGCGCTCTCTGGCCGTCGTCGCGACGCGTGCGTACTCGCGCTCGTGCTCGAGCAGCGCCCGCAGCGCCTGCGGCTGCTGCCGGATCTCCGTCAGGAACTCTGCGCCGCCGCCGTCCGGAGGAACCGGCTCAGGCAACGACACGTGCCTCGCCTCCGAGCCACACGCGCTCGATCTCGAGGTTGTCGTCGAGCACGACCAGGTCCGCGGGGAGGCCCACGGCCAGCCGTCCGAGGTCGGGCTGGGCGAGGATGCGTGCCGGGACCTGCGTCGCCGCGCCAACAGCCTCGGCCAGCGGGATACCGAGCCCATGCAGGTTGCGGACGGCCTCGATCATCGTCAGCGCGCTCCCGGCGAGCACGTCGTCCAGCCCGCGTGCAACGCCGTTGCGGACCTCGATCGCCGAGCCGCCGAGCACGTAGTCGCCGTCGCCCATGCCGGCGGCCGCGACGGCGTCGGTGACGAGCGAGACGCGCCCGGCCGCCGACTTCCAGACCATCCGCGCCGTCTCCTCGGCCAGGTGGACGCCGTCGAGGATGATCTGCACCACGACGTCGTCGCGTGCGAGCGCCGCGCCGGCCAGGCCGGGGTCGCGGTGACGGAAGGGCCGCATCGCGTTGAAGAGGTGGGTCACGGCGCGGACGCCGCGGTCGAACGCATGCGCGGCCTCCTCGGCGGTCGCGTCCGTGTGCCCGCACGAGACGGCAACGCCTCTGAGGAGGAGGCGGCCGATCAGCTCGTCTGCTCCGGGGAGCTCGGGCGCGAGCGTCATCAAACGGACGGGCCCCGCGCCGAGCAGTCGCTCGAGCAGGGCTGGATCGGGATCGCGGCGCGCCGACAGCGGATGGATCCCGATCCGCTTTTCGGACAGGAACGGGCCTTCGAGGTGGACGCCGAGGATCCGGGCGCCGCCTTCGTCGGTGGGCACGTTCCCGAGTGCTGCGAGCAGGTCTTCCTCGGGCGCCGAGATGAAGGTGGGGAGGTACGCGGTGACGCCGGTCTCCAGCAGCGCCTCGCCCGCGCGGCGGTAGCCGTCGGCGTCTGCGCCCATCAGGTCGACGCCGGCGAAGCCGTTCACCTGGAGGTCGACGAAGCCGGGCACGGCGATCCCACTGCCGTTCGGCCCCTCGAGCCCGTACGCGCTGACGAGGCCGTCGACGACCTCGACGTCGCCGCGCACGAGCGTGCCGTCGACGACCGCGGCTTCGACGCCGAGCCTCATGCCTCGAGCGCCGATCCGATGTCGCCGCCCGCGCGCTCCAGCCTGGCGCGCGCCTCATCGGCGCTGATCTCCTTGAGCAGTGCGACGACCGCGACCTTCGCGCTGCCGTCCGCGGCTGCGAGTGCCGTGTCCGCCTCGTCCTCGGACACGCCCGTCGCGACGCGAACGATCCTGCGGGCCCGGGCCGCGAGCTTCGCGTTCGACGCGCGCACGTCGACCATGAGGTCGCCGTAGGTCTTGCCGAGCCTGATCATCGCGACCGTCGAGATCGTGTTCAGCACGAGCTTCTGCGCCGTGCCCGCCTTGAGGCGGGTCGAGCCGGCGACGACCTCGGGGCCGACTACGACGGCGAGCTCGTAGTCGACGACGGGGGAGAGCTCGGACCCGTGCGCGGCGACGACCGCGACGGTCACCGCTCCTGCGGCCCGCGCCCGCTCGAGCGCCGCGAGCACGTAGGGCGTGCGGCCGCTCGCGCTGACGCCGACGACGGCGTCGCGGGCAGAGACGTCCAGCTCCTCGACCGCGCTCGCACCGGCGGTCACGTCGTCTTCGGCGGCCTCTCTCGCCGCTCCGGTCAACCCGGCCCCGGCGACGAGCGCGACCACCCGGCCCGCCTCTATCGAGAAGGTCGCCTCGCACTCGTCGGCGTCGAGGGCCGCGATCGCGCCGGAGGAGCCCGCGCCGACGTAGATCAGCCGGCCGCCGCCGCGCAGGCGCTCGACGATCGCGTCGATCGCCGCCGAGAGCTTCCCCGCCACCGAGCCGACGGCGGCGGGAACTGTCGCGTCCTCGCGGTTCATCAGCTCGACGAGCTCACGCGTCGAGCGCACCGAATAGTCGACATCCTCGCGGCGAGCTTCGGTGACGAGGCCTTCCAGGCTGGTAATCCCCTCGCGCGGCGCCATGGGCGCAGTCTAAGCGCGCAGGTGTCAGGTGGTCAATACCAGTTGCCAGATTGTTCCACTGTGGTCTTGCTTTTCTAGCGAACCGGTCCTATTCTGTTCCAGCCCATGTCCGACATCACGCTCGAGCGCCTGACGAAGGTGTACTCCGGCGGCGTCACCGCCGTCGACGACGTCAGCCTGCAGATCGGCGACGGGGAGTTCATGGTCCTCGTCGGCCCCTCAGGCTGCGGCAAGTCGACGCTGCTGCGGATGATCGCCGGGCTCGAGGAGGTGACGCAGGGCTCGATCTCGATCGGCGGCACCGACGTCACCGAGTTCGCCCCGCGCCGCCGCGACATCGCGATGGTCTTCCAGAGCTACGCGCTCTATCCGCACATGAGCGTGCGCAAGAACATCGGCTACGGGCTGAAGGTTCGGCGCGTGCAGAAGGACGAGGCGCGGCGCCGCGTGGAGGAGGTGGCGAAGCTGCTCGGCCTGGAAGACCTGCTCGAGCGCAAGCCGGCGCAGCTATCCGGCGGACAGCGCCAGCGCGTCGCGATGGGGCGCGCGATCGTGCGCGAGCCGAAGGCGTTCCTGATGGACGAGCCGCTCTCGAACCTCGACGCGAAGCTCCGCGTCGAGATGCGCGCGTCGCTGGCGCAGCTCCACGCG
>JBKPQP010000190.1:0-9309 GCA_046734155.1 Actinomycetota bacterium
AAATTCGGCAACGGAGCTCTAACCTGCCTGCTCGCGGGAGGGGAGCGCGCCGGAGCCCGCCAGCTCCCCGATGGAGCCCTCGTCCTCCACGCCGAGACCGAAGCCGGCATCGAGCAGCTGCGCTTCGTTCTCGGCGCCGACGACGACCACACGGCGTTCCTCGAGCGCTTCCGCGACGACGAGCTGCTCGCAGGCCCGATCCGCCATCTGCGCGGCCTGCGGCCGATCCGCACGGCGACCGTCACCCATGCGCTCCTGCGGGCAATCGTCAGCCAGCTGATCACGTCGCGAGAAGCGCGCTCGATCGAGTGGCGGCTCCTGCACGCGACGACCGAGCGCGTCGACCGGCTTGTCGCACCGCCTCTGCCCCATCACTTCGCGAGCTTCGCTCCAGCCGAGCTGCAACGGTTCAACCTCCCCGCGAGAAAGGCGACCGCGCTCGTGCGGATCTGCCGCACGTTCGACCCGGAGCGTCTCAGGCGACTGCCCGCCGATGCGGCCGCCGCCAGGCTCGAGAGCGAACGCGGCGTCGGCCCGTACTCGGTCGGCTTCGTCTGGACACAGGGGCTCGGCCGCTACGACCGCGGGATCGTCGGCGACCTGGGGCTGCTCAAGATCTGCTCTGCGATCGAGGGCCGTTGGGTCGAGCCCGAGGACACGGCGCGGATCCTCGCCCGCTACGAGGAATGGGCCGGCCTCGCGTGCGCCTACCTCATGGCCGGCGCGGCGCGCGGCATGGTGCCGCTCAAGCTGAGCCCGCCGGAAGTCCGGCGCGAACGCATTCGCGCGCGAAGAGCCGCTTAAGCCGGCCAAGCCGGCATGGCCCTCTTATGGGTCGGCGTCGCAAGCGACCGCCTTAGACTCCAGTCATGGCAGTGGACGGCCGGCGCATCGCGATTCTCGGCGGCGGCAAGATCGGCGAGTCGCTGCTCGCGGGTCTGCTGAGCTCCGGCTGGCGCAAGCCAGAGGAGATCGTCGTCACGGGTCGCCGCCAGGAGCGTGTCGACGAGCTCGCGGAGCGCTATGGCGTCGAGACGACGCTCGCCAACTCGGACGCGGTCGGCGGCGCGTCGTTCATCGTGATCGCGGTCAAGCCGCAGGACTTCGACGCGCTGCTCGGAGAGGTCGGCGGGCTGCTCACACCGGAGCAGACGGTGCTCTCCGTTGCCGCGGCCGTACCGACGAGGCAGATCGAGCAGCATCTCTCCGACGGCGTCCCGGTCTTGCGCGCGATGCCGAACACACCGGCGACCGTTCACGAAGGCATGGCCGGCCTGTGCGCGGGTGCGCACGCGAGCGAGGAGCACCTCGCCGCGGCCGAGGAGGTGCTCAGCCACGTCGGCCGCGTCGTTCAAATTCCCGAGCCGTACATGGATGCGGTCACGGCCGTCTCCGGCTCGGGACCGGCGTACTTCGCGCTCCTCGCCGAGGCGATGATCGAGGCCGGCATCCTGCTCGGGCTCTCGCGGGAGGTCTCGACCGAGCTCGTGATCCAGACGATGTTCGGGACGGCGAAGCTGCTCCGCGACGAGGAGATGCACCCCGTGGAGCTTCGTGAGATGGTCACCTCGCCGGGCGGCACGACGATCCGCGCGATCCGCGAGCTCGAGCGCGCCGGCGTCCGCGCCGCGTTCCTGAATGCGATCCAGGCGGCCATGGAGCGCTCCAAGGAGCTGGCCGAGGGTGACTCCTGACCTCGATTCGGGTCTTCGACACCGCTCCCGAGGCGCAAGAAGCTGCCGCGGCGCTCCTCGTGGCCGCGGCGCGGGCCGGCGAGCACCTCGCGCTTTCCGGCGGCGGCGCGCCCGGGCACGCGTTCGAGCTCGCCGCCGAGCTCGAGCCGGACTGGAGCGCCGCACGGCTCTGGTGGGGCGACGAGCGCTGCGTGCCGCCCGACGATGAACGCTCGAACTACCTGCTTGCCAAGCAGACGCTCCTCGACCGGCTGGACGAACAACCGGCCGAGGTTCATCGCATCAGAGGCGAGCTTGGCGGTGAGGCGGCCGCAGCCGAATACGACGGAGAGCTGGCGGGCGTTCGGCTGGGGCTCGCACTCCAGGGGATCGGCCCCGATGGGCACACGGCGTCGCTCTTTCCGGGCTCGCCGGCCTTGGACGAGCGAGAGCGGCGCGCGGTCGCGGCCCCGCACGAGGACGTCGAGCGCGTGACGATGACACTGCCGGTGCTGTCGGGCGCGGAGCAGGTTGTCTACCTCGTCCTCGGTGAGGGCAAAGCCGAGGCGGTGAAGCTTGCATTTTCGGGCGATCCCGATCCCGCCGTACCAGCGAGCTTGCTCCGCTCCGAGCACGGCGAGACGATCGTCCTCCTGGATCGCGCCGCCGCCGCCAGGCTTGACAACGTAGCCTGAAACCCTATATGTAGGATCTATATGACCATGGCTCCGACCACCACATCCGGCGACGTCTTCACGATCGAGCGGGCCGAGCAGCTGAAGGCGCTCGGGCATCCGCTCCGCCTACGCGTGCTCGAGATGCTCGGCGACGAAGGCGGCCAGAGCCTCACCAACCGCGAGCTCGCGCAGAAGCTCGACGTCGATCCCGGCCATCTGCACTTCCACGTCAAGATGCTCCTCCGCGCCGGGTTGATCGAGCGCGCCGAGGGCGGCAAGGGGCGCGAGAAGCCCTATCGCGCGGTCGCGAGCACCGTGCGCGTCGGGCCGGAGCTGCTCGGGTCACGCCTCACCGGCGACCTCCAGGCCGCGATGCTGAACGAGGTTCAGGCGGGGTTTGCGAACCGCGACGAGGCCCAGTTCCGGAGTGCTCAGGTGACCGGACGGGTTACTGCCGAGCAGGCGATCGAGATGATCACGGAGCTCGTCGAGAAGGCGCAGGAGCTCGAGGACCCGTCGGTCGATCCGATCGTGATTACGGCGTTCATGCACCCGCCGACGTCGCGGGGAGAAGCGAAGAGCTGAGCTCGGCGGCGATGCCGCGTCGTGCCGCGAGCGCCTGCAGGACGAGCACGGTGTCGGCGACGGGGATGTCTTCGAGGTACTCCTCGCGCGTCTCGAACGAGTCGAGGACGCTCTCGACCGCGTACGTGTAGCCGACGAGATCTTGCGCAGCGATGAACGCGAGCGCGTCGCCGACGTCGTGCGGGAAGCCGTCGCTCGTGCGGATGGTGTCCGCGTGGATGACCGCGTCGTGGTCCCGGCCCAGCACGAGCAGCGCGAGCGCGGCCGCGTAACGCCCGATCGGCGACTCGGACTCTGCAGCGCCGAGCTCGAGGGCCCAGCGCGCGGCTTCCTCCGCCGCGGCCCAGTCTCCTGCGAGCACGAGCGCCTTCACCGCGCCGATCGGGCGGCCCCAGCTCCCAGGCGGTGCGCCGTCGATGCTCTCGCTGTAACGCTCGGCCGCTCGGTGGAACCACTCGGACGCCTCGTCGGCGCGTCCGGCCATGAGCAACGCCAGCCCCGCGCCGCCAGCGGCGTTGCCCATCCGCGTGAGCTGCCGTTGCCGCGCGTCGGGATCCTCGGGCAGCCGAGCCTCGCCGTCCTCGTAGCGTCCGACCTCGCGCGCGAAGTGCTCGTCCCAGCCGGTCATGCGGCGGAAGATAACCTCCGGTCGTGGGCGAGCCGGTGACCCAGTTCCACCTCGACCGGCGAGACTCGGTGGGGCTTGTGACGATGGACGACGGGTCGCGCGCGGGCCGGCCGAATATCCTCGGCCGCGGGGCGCTCGAATCGCTCGCCCGGCTTCTGCCCGAGCTCGAGGAGGGCTCGTTCTCGGCGCTGATCATCACCGGCAAGCCGGCAAGCTTCTCCGGTGGTGCAGACCTCGACGAATTCCCTCGCATCGAAACGCGGGAGCAGGCGATCGACGCGAGCCGCGCGGGGCATGACCTCTTCTCCCGCATCCGGAGGCTTCCGTACCCGACTGTCGCCGCCGTCAACGGCGGCGTCCTCGGCGGAGGCGTAGAGCTCGCACTGCACTGCGACTACCGCGTGATCGCCGACGAGGTGCGCCACGTCGCGTCGCCGGAGTGCCTGCTCGGGTTCGTTCCCGCATGGGGCGCGACCCAGCTCGCTCCGCGGCTGATCGGTCCCGAGGCGGCCGTGAAGCTGATCGTCACGAACCCGATGCGCCAGAACAAGATGCTGAACGCGGAGCAGGCGCACGAGCTCGGCCTCGTCGACCGCGTGATCGAGTTGGAGCGGCTGATCGACGAGGCGATCACGATCGCACTCGAGCAGCCGGCCCGCGATTCGGCCGACCTCACGGGGACGAGCGAGCTCGTTGCGCGCGCGCGGCATCAGCTCGACGACTCTCTGCATGGCGCGGCACCGGCGCCATACCGGGCGCTCGACCTGATCGAGGGCGCACAGGCGTGGACGATCGAGGAGGGCTATCGGGCCGAGGAGGAGGCGCTCGCCGACCTGCTCTTCACGCCGCAGGCGAAGGCGTCGCTGTACGCGTTCGACCTAGTCGAGCGCCGCGCTCGCAGAGGCGCGGGCCGACCGGCCGGCGAGCCCCGCACCGTCAACAAGGTCGGGATCGCAGGCGCCGGGCTGATGGCGGTGCAGCTCGCGACGCTCTTCCTACGCCGGCTGCGCACGCCGGTCGTCCTGCGCGACGTGGACCAGGCGATCGTCGACCGCGCGTTGGAATCGATCCGCGACGAGCTCGCCGGCGCCGCTGCTCGGGGCCGCCTCGACCACGAGCAAGCGCTCTCGTTGGCCGCGCAGGCGTCGGGAGCCACCTCTTATGACGGGTTCGACCAATGCGACCTGGTGATCGAGGCCGTCTTCGAGGAGCTCGACGTGAAGCGCACGGTGTTCGGCGAGCTCGAGGGAGTGGTCTCCGAGAGCTGCGTCCTCGCGACGAACACGTCGGCGCTCTCCGTGACCGCGATGGGCGAAAGCCTCGTGCACCCCGAGCGGCTCGTCGGGATGCACTTCTTCAACCCGGTCGCCCTGATGCCGCTCGTCGAGCTCGTCCGGACGCCCGAGACCGACGACACGGCGCTGGCGACGGCGTGGTCGGTTGCGGACAAGCTCCGCAAGCGGCCGGTGCTCGTCCACGACGCTCCCGGCTTCGTGGTCAACCGGCTGCTGACGCGGTTGATGCTCGTCGTTCTCGAGTCGGTCGAGCGCGGGAATTCGGTCGAGGAGGCCGACGAAGCAGTGCTCTCGCTCGGCCTGCCGATGGCGCCGTCCGTGTTGTTGCAAATGGTCGGCGAGCACGTCGCAACCCACGTTCGGGAGACGCTCCAGGCCGCCTTCTCCGACCGCTTCACGATCAACCCCGACGGCCCCGTGCGAAGCGTCGAAGAAATCCGCGTCGCGGTGCTTGAAGCGCTGGCCGACGAGGTCCGTCATCTGCTCGAGGAAGGCGTGGTCGATTCCCCGAAGGACGTCGACACCGCGCTGATCCTTGGCGCCGGCTTCCCGTTCTTCATGGGCGGCCTGACCCCGTACCTCAGGGAACACGGCTATACGCTGGAGCTCACCGCGCCGCAGGCTTGACGACCCGCCCGATCGGGTATGCTTCATCAAGCGTCGCTCATTGGGGATTCAGAGCGCGCCCTCCTCTAATTTCTGAGGCATCGCGGCGGTCTCCGTCGCATACATGCAGGAAACCACAGAGCATCTATCGACAACGCCTGCGACCGACGAACTCGTCGCAGCCGCGCAAACAGCCGGAGACTGGGCCGGCGAGCCCCTGCTCCACAACGGGGAGGACCCCGGCCAGGTGCTCGCACCGGAAACCGCACGCCGGAACGCGCTCGACGAGGCGCTGGCTGAGATCGAAGCCGGTCACAAGACGCCGTCATCGGAGTGGAAGGTGCGCTTCGCGCTCATGCTCGGCCTCGAGCGTGTCCTGTCCGAGAAGCCGCCGCTTCTGGCGTCCGGCACCGAGCTGCGCCGCCACCAGGTGGACGCGCTGGCGGGGATGCTCACGGAGCTGATCGCCGCCAACCAGCGCCAGGCCGAGGAGCCGCTGAACGGCAATGGAAACGGGAGCGCTAACGGCCACGTCGATCCCGCCGACCTCGAGGAGGAGGACGCGGACTTCGGCGTCGTCGACGAGGAGGCGCTCCCCGAAGAGCTGTCACCGGCCGACGATCCGGGGGCGATCCGGCGCTACCGGTTCCGACACCCGACCGCGTCCGGCAAGACGATTGCAGCCGCCGGGTTCGTCGAGGCGGCGCGCACGATGGGCGTCCTGATCCTGACCCACCGGCGCCTGCTCGTCTCCCAGTTCAACCGAGAGCTCGCGGCCGAGGGCTACGGCGACCGGCTGACCCCGATCGTCGAGCAGGGACAGACCGCACCGCAGCCGGCTCCGATCACCGTCCAGACTTACGCGTGGTTCGCCCGCCACCACGACTCGATCAGCCGCGACACGTACCAGCTCGTGATCGCCGACGAGGCGCACACGGCGCTCGGAGAGAAGACGAGTCACGCGATCCGCAGCTTCCCGGACCCGATCTACATCGGGATGACCGCGACCGAGCAGCTGATCGCGAAACAGGTTTCGGACGTCTTTCCCGCTTCCGTCGACGACCTCCCACTCCAAGATGCGGCGCGGCGCGGTCTGATCGCGCCATTGCGGAACCTCCGCGTTCCGCCGGCGGCAGCGATCCATTCGGTGCCGATCGTGGGTGGAGACTTCGAGGAACGCGCTCTCGCGGCCGTGCTCGACCACAAGGCTCTGAATCAGGCGGCCGCGAGCCTCTACCGCGATCGCTTCGATTCGACCCCCGGCATCGTCTACGCGGCCGGCGTCGACCACGCGTACAACCTCGCGCAGGAGTTCCGTGCCGCAGGCCTCAAAGCCGAAGCGGTCAGCGGGCGGACACCGCCAGTCAAGCTCGCCGAGATCCTCGCCGCGTACGAGCGCGGTGAGATCGACATCCTGATCAACGCGATGCTGCTCGCAGAGGGCTGGAACTCTCCGCGCGCGACTGTCGTCTTCCACCTCGCGCCGACGGCGAGCCGCCGCGTCTACCAGCAGCGAATCGGCCGCATCATGCGCATGCACCCGCGCAAGGAGGCCGGGATCGTCGTCGACTTCGTGAACAAGGGCGCAACGCACAACGACCGCGTCATCTCGCTCCACAGCCTGCTCGGCGCCGACTTCTACCGCGAGGGCGCACGCGTGACGCCGGCCCCACGCCGCCGTCCGAACCGCCGCGCGCGCCGCAAGCTTTCGCCGGCCCCGTGGCTCGTGCCGGTGACACCTGACGTGCGCCGCCGCCTCGCGGTCATCCAGCGGGAGTGGCAGCGGATCGACCCGCGCTACCTGGACGAGGACGAGCAGCGCTACTGGGCCTCGATCGCGGGTCGCCAGGTCAGGTTCGAGGAGCGCGCCGACTTCGTGAAGAAGCTCTCCGACGGCAAGGCCAGCAAGGCGTGCCTCGAGCAGTTCCTCGCCACAGCGGCAGCCGAGAACCCGAACCGCAGACTGCGCATGATGGCGCTCTCTGACCGCGTCTCGATGACCGTCGAGCGCGCCGACTTCGACGACCTCGTCACGCTCGTCATTCAGGGCGCGACCTGGGACAAGGACCGCGTCCAGGGCGCACGGATCCTGCTGCGTGCGATCGGCGAGGGCAAGGCAGACGCGCCGGAGCAGATTCTCGCCCGCTGGACGTGGAAGCTCGCCCGGGCGACGCGCAAGGCGCAGGACCGGCGGGTCAGCGCCGAGTTCCCCGAGGCGAAGCGCCTCCTTGGCGCGCTCGCGAACTCACGCGGGCACCGCCACGAGGAGAACGCGGCGAAGCTCGTCAACGCGGCGCTCGAGCTGCCGATCGGAGTCGGTGTGGCGCTGCTCGCCTCGGCAGACGGCTACACGCCGCGCGCAACGAAGCTGATCGAAGGCGCCCGCGAGAAGATCGGAACGCTCTCCGAGGTTGCGCACGCGCTCGCCGAGAACCTTCCGCCGCCCAAGGCGCACACGGGGAGGCGAAGGCGCAGGCGTCGCAAGAAGAAGGGCGGGCAGCAGACGGCTCAAGGTCAGGCCGAGCAGACGGCGCAGGACGGCGCCAAGCCAAAGAAGCGCCGCCGGCGCCGAAAGCCGGAGCAGACGAACACGCCCGAAGCCTCGTCGGAGCAAGAGCCTGCGCCCGCACGGGCCGCCGAAGCATCGTAATTCCTGCTTAACCGCCTGCTCTCTACGCTAGAGGCGAATGCTCGTCCTGATCGGGATCGGCCTCGCTGCCGGGTTCATCACGGCGATCTCTCCATGCGTGCTCCCGGTGCTGCCGATCGTCTTCGCGGGCGGCGCAACCGGTAGCCGGCGGAAGCCGTTCGCGATCATCACCGGCCTCGTCCTCGGCTTCACGGCGTTCACGCTGTTCGGCGTCTGGCTCCTGCGCACGCTCGGCCTGCCCGAAGACCTGCTGCGCAACATCGCGATCGCGCTGCTCTTCCTCGTCGCGGCGACGCTGCTCTTCCCGAAGGTCGAGGAGATCGTCCAGCGCCCGTTCCTGCGCCTTACCCGGCGGCCGAGCGGCGATCTCGGAGGCGGCCTGCTACTGGGCGCGAGCCTCGGCCTCGTCTTCGTCCCGTGCGCCGGCCCCGTGCTGGCCGCGATCACTGTCGTCGGAGCGACGCAGGACGTGGGCTTCCGCGCAATCGTGCTCACGCTCGCCTATGCGATCGGCGCCGCGGTCCCGATGCTGCTCGTCGCGATCGGCGGACGCGCGGGGATGAACGCGCTCCGGCCGCACGCGCATCGCATCCGGCAGGCGCTGGGAGTGGTGGTCAGCCTGACGGCACTCGCGATCGCCTTCAACGTCGACCGCCACTTCCAGACCGCGCTTCCCGGCTACACCCAGGCGCTCCAAAACAAGGTCGAGGACAGCGACAGCGCCCAGCGTCAGCTCCAGAAGCTGCGCGGGAACACGCGTCAGGTCGCGTCGACGACATCGCTCAAGGACTACGGGCCGGCGCCCAAGCTCGCCGGGCTCACGAACTGGATCAACAGCAAGCCGCTGACGCTGAAACAGCTGCGCGGCAGGGTCGTCCTGATCGACTTCTGGACCTACTCGTGCATCAACTGCCTGCGCACGCTGCCGCACGTGAAGGCCTGGTACCACGCATACCGCGACAAGGGGCTCGTCGTGATCGGCGTGCACACGCCCGAGTTCGCGTTCGAGCACGTGCCGAACAACGTCCGCGGCGCAGTGCGCCGGCTCGGGGTCACATACCCGGTGGCGCTCGACAACGACTACGCGACCTGGAACGCGTTCCAGAACCAGTACTGGCCCGCGAAGTACCTGATCGACCGGCGCGGCCATCTGCGCTACTACCACTTCGGCGAGGGCTCCTACGACACGACCGAG
>JBKPQP010000191.1:0-12408 GCA_046734155.1 Actinomycetota bacterium
GTGGAGGTCGCCGACGAGCACGAGCGGCTCGATCGGAAAACGCCAAGCCCAACGTTCCCGCAGCGGGTCGTGCTCCGGATCGCCGGTCACCCCGACGACGCCGAAGATCGCCTGCCACACGGCCGCATAGAGGATTGCACGATCGCCCTTCTGCACTGATGGCCGCCTCGACGACGAGTGGTGCCGGATCTGTTTGCGCTCAACGTGCGCGTCGAGTGGGCTCGCCCCACGGCCCCGGATGAGGAGCCAGCGCCTCAGAGCCGCTCGATGACGGCCGCTATCGCCTGCCCGAAGCCGATGCACATCGTCGCCACGCCGTAGCGCGCGTCGCGCCGCTCGAGCTCGTTGACCAGCGTCGCCGTGATTCGCGCACCGGTCGCCCCCAGCGGGTGGCCGAGCGAGATCCCGCCGCCGTTCGGGTTCACGTCGTCCATCCGCGGTTCGAGGCCGCAGTCGCGGACGAACTGGAGGACGACCGACGCGAACGCTTCGTTGACCTCGATCACCGCCACGTCGTCCCAGCCCAGGCCCGCCCTCTCGAGCGCCCGGTCGCACGCCTGAGGGTTCCCGTGCAGCATCCGGTACGGGTCGACCCCCGCGAGCCCGAACGAGACGAACCGCGCGCGCGGCTCCACGCCGAGCTCGGACGCCTTCGCCTCGCTCGCGATCAGCATCCCGGCCGCGCCGTCGCAGATCTGGCTCGAGTTCCCAGCCGTCACCACGCCCTCGGGCAGGAACGCCGGGCTCAGCGCGGCCAGTGCTTCTAGAGACGTATCCCGGCGAGGCGTCTCGTCGACCGCGAACAGCGTCCCCACGTGCGGGTTCTGCACCTCGACCGGGACGATCTCGTTCTCGAAGCGCCCCTCGTCGATCGCCGCGATCGCGCGTCGGTGCGACTCGAGCGAGACCTCGTCCAGCTCTTCCCGCGAGAGCCCCCACTCTTCCGCGATCGCCTCCGCCGAGAGCCCTTGCGGCACGATCTGCCAGCGCTCGAAGAGCTTGTCCGACAGATCGCCGCCGTTCGAGCCCATCGGCACGCGGGACATCATCTCCACGCCGCCCGCGATTACGAGGTCGAGCTGGCCGGACCAGATCGCCGCGGCTGCGTTGAAGCTCGCCTGCATCGACGAGCCGCATTGCCTGTCGACCGTCGTCCCGGGAACCGTCTCCGGCCAACCGGCGACCATCGGCACCATGCGGCCGATGTTCCAGCCCTGTTCGCCGACCTGCGTCACGCAGCCGAGCTGGACGTCCTCGATCAGGCCCGGATCGACGCCGTTTCGCTCGAGCAGGCCGTTCAGCACCTGCGCCGCGAGCTCGTCGCCGCGGATCGACGACAGCGTCCCGTTCTTCTTTCCGATCGGAGAGCGAACCGCGTCGACGATCAGGGCATCAGGCATCGAGGACAGAGTAGAGGCGCCAGGCTCCCACGCCGCGCAGCTCGTGGTCGCCCCGGTCGTCGAACTCGATTCCCGAACCGGCGACGAGGTCTTTGACCGTGCTGGACACGAGGACCTCGCCGGGCCCGGCGAGCGCCGCCACTCGGGCGCCCGCGGAGACGACGATCCCGGCCACCTTTCCCTCGTGGAGCTCACACTCGCCCGAATGCACCCCGACGCGTAGCTCGAGACCGACGGTTTCGACGCTGTTGAGGATCGCCTGAGCGCACCTGATCGCGCGTGCAGGGCCGTCGAATGTGGCAAAGAACCCGTCGCCTGCCGTGTCTCGCTCGACGCCGCGGAAGCGAGCGAGCTCCCGCCGGACGAGAGCGTGGTGCCGCTCGAGGAGCTCGCGCCAGGCGCGATCACCGAGCTCTCGCGCTCGGTCGGTCGAGCCGACGATGTCCGTGAAGAGGACGGTCGTCAGCACGGTATTCGGCACGACGACCGGCCGGTTGCCCGCGACGAACGCCTCCAGCTCATCGACGACCTCCGGGGATAGGTAGATGCCGAAGTAGTCCTCCCCGGGGACCCGCACCGCTCGCGCGGACGGAATCAGGTCCGCGACCTCGAGCGCGACGGGCTCGACGAGATCGCTGCGGTAGATGACCAGGGTCGGGACTCGAACCGCCGGCAGCACGTCGGTCAGGTCGGTGTCGAAGAACGCTTTGTTCAGGGCGTACGCGACGGATGGGCTCGCGCCCACGCGAAGCCAGTTTGCGAACCACTCGCGGTGCTCCGCGCTGGCCGCGAGCGTCGGGGCACTCTGTCGAAGCAGCTGGTCGGCGTACTCCTGCGTTCCCCAGCGTTCTCGAAGCTCCAGGAGCTCCTCGGACGCATCTTCCTGCCAGTGACCGCCCCGCGCAGAGGGCTGGAACAGGGCGAGCGCGATCGTCCGCTCCGGATAGGTTGCGGCATAGAGCGTCGCCATCGCCCCGCCCTCGTGGCTTCCGAAGACGACGGCGCGCTCGGAGGCGGCCGCGTCGAGCACGGCGTGGAGGTCCTCCATCCGAGTCTCGAGCGTCGCGAACTCACGACCGCTGTCCGAGAGGCCGGTCCCCCGCTTGTCGAAGAGGATGAGGCGAAACGAGCGGGCGAGTCGCTCGTAGAAGGCGCGCCACAAGGGCGATTCCCAGGCGAAGACGAGATTGGAAACGTAGTCCGGCACGTAGACGAGGTCGATCGGCCCATCGCCGACGATGTGGTATGCGATCGACGTCCCGCCGTTCTTCGCGTAGCGAATGTCAGGCATGCCTGCCTCAGCTCCCGGCGACCGAGTAGACGTTCCACTCGCCAGGCACGCCCTTCAACTCGTGCTTCCCGCGATCGGCGAACTCGATCCCGGAGCCCGCGACGAGGTCCTTCACGGTCTGGGAGACGAGCACCTCGCTCGGCCCGGCCATGCTCGCGACGCGGGCGCCTGTGTGGACGGCGAGCCCGGCGACCTTGCCGCCGACGAGCTCGCACTCTCCGGTGTGCACGCCGGCCCTGACCTCGAGCCCGAGCGGACGGATCCCGCGCACGATCGCCGAGCCGCAGCGAATCGCCCGAGCAGGACCGTCGAACGTGGCGAGAAAGCCGTCTCCCGCCGTGTCGACCTCCCGGCCGTTGTACCGCTCCAATTGCTGGCGCACGACAGCGTGATGCCGCTCGAGGAGCTGCCTCCAGCGCCGGTCACCGAGGCTCGTCGCCTGTTCGGTCGAGCCGACGATGTCGGTGAAGAGCACCGTCGCGAGCACGCGGTCGGGCTCGGGCCCGCGCCGAGCGCCGGTGAGAAACTCTTCGATCTCGTCGATCACCTCGTCGGGGTTCCCGGCCCACAGCGTGTGCGCATCTCCGGGCAGCTCCACGAAGGTCCCGCCGGGAATCTGCGAGGCGATCCAGCGGCCCTCGTCCACGTTCACGTCCAGGTCGCCGGTGCGGTGCATCACCAGCGTCGGCGCCTGAATCGTGGGCAGGACGTCGCGTACATCGAGTTGCGTGTTCATCCTCATCAGCGCGACCGCGGCGCCGGGGCTCGCGCTGCGGCGAAAGTACGTCGCCAGGCGCTCCTTGAACGCGTCGTCCTCGCTTGGCACGAGGTCGTCGAGATCCATGCGCTCCGACCAGTTGCGCTCCAGGTCGGCGATCTCGCGCGCGCGGTCGTCCGGCTTCGGGGCCCAAGGGTAATCCGGGCTCCAGAGCCGCTTCGCGAAAACGCCGAAGAGCATCAGCGCCGTCGTCCGCTCCGGATAGGTCGCGGCGAAGAGGACGCTCATCAGGCCGCCCTCGGAGAAACCGAAGACTGCCGTCTGCCGACTTCCCACTGCGTCAAGCACTGCTCGGACGTCGTCCATGCGCTGCTCGAGCGTGGGCAGCCGATCGGTAGGAACCGGATCGGAGAGGCCCGTCCCGCGCTTGTCGAAGAGGATGAGTCGCGAGAAGCTCGCCAGGCGTTCGAGTATGTGCGCGAGCGGCGGCTCCTCCCAGTTCAGCTCGACGTTCGAGATCCACCCGGGCACGTAGATGAGGTCGACGGGCCCGTCGCCGACGACCTGGTAGGCGATGTTCACGTCACCGCTCTTCGCGTAGCGCGTCTCAGGCCGCGTTGACGGCATAGAGCCTCCACTCACCCGGGACGCCCTTCAGCTCGTGAGCGCCCCGGTCTTCGAACTCGATCCCGGAGCCGGCGACGAGGTCCTTGACCGTCGACGAGACGAGCACTTCACCCGGCTCGGCGAGCGAGGAGATCCGTGCTCCCGTCGAGACCGCGATCCCGCCGAGCTTGCCGTCTACGCGCTCGAACTCGCCGGTGTGAAGGCCGGCCCGGACCTCGAGCCCGAGCGTGCGGACGGCGTCGCGGATCGCCGCGGCGCACTCGATCGCGCGCCCCGGCCCGTCGAAGGCCGCGAAGAAGCCGTCTCCCGCCGTGTCCAGCTCCTCGCCGCGAAAGCGCACGAGCTCGCCGCGCACCAGCGTGTGGTGCCGCGCCAGGAGGTCGCTCCATGCTGCGTCGCCCAGCTGCGCCGCACGCTCGGTCGAGCCGACGATGTCCGTGAACATGATCGTTGCGAGAACGCGATCGGGTGGCGGCGCGGTCGCGAGGCCCGCGATGAACTGCTGCGTCTCACGAAGGAGCACGGCGTTGTGCTCGGGATCCGCCCAGCTGAACCAGTCATGGAGGCCTTCGACCTCGATCCGCCGCGCGCCACTGATCCGGTCCGCGACGAACACGGCCTCGTCGCGAGCCTCGGTGCGGTGGAGCACGAGCGTGGGCGCCCGCACCGCCGGCAGGACATCGCGAACGTCGCCCTCCATCGCCATGCGGTGGAACGCCACCGCCTCCGCCGGGCTCGCGCTGCGCCGCTGGTACCAGACGAACCATTCGAGCCACTCCTCGTTTCGCGCTCCGACCGGGCTCAGCCGATGCGCGCGCTCGACGAGGTACCGGCGGTCGCCCCACCGGTCGCGGATCTCGCGCAGCTCGCGCCGCCATTCCTCGTCGCTCGGTGCCCACGGGTAGTCCGGCGCCCAGAGGCCGCGCGCGGTCGGGTCGTAGAGGACGAGGGCGTTCGTCCGCTCGGGATAGGTGGCCGCGAAGAGGAGCGCGATGCGGCTGCCTTCCTGCGCCGCCCAGAGAACGGCGCGGTCCGAGTCGACTGCGTCCATGACCGCGCGAACGTCATCCATCCTCGTTTCGAGCGTCGGGACCTGACGGACCGGGTCTGAGAGGCCGCTCCCGCGCTTGTCGAACAGCAGAACCCGGCCGGACTCGGCCAGCCACCTGACGTGATCCACGAAGAGCGGCATGTCCCAGCCGGCGAGCAGGTCGGCGAGCGTGCCACGAACGAACACGACGTCGGTCGGCCCGTCCCCGAGTTCCTGGTAGGCGATCGCAACGTCGCCGCTCCGTGCGTACCTGACGTCCGGGATCTCCACGCTGAAAGTCTCCCACTAAGGCGACAGGACGGCGAAGAGGCGCCACGCTCCCGGAACGCCTTTCAGCTCGTGCTCCCCGCGGTCCTCGAACTCGAGGCCCGAGCCGGCCACGAGATCCTTGACCGTGCTCGAGACGAGCACTTGACCTGCTTTCGCCTCCGAAGCGATCCGCGCACCGACGTGCACGGCCAGACCTGCGATCTTGTCGCCCCGGATCTCACATTCGCCGGTGTGGATCCCGCACCGCACTTCGATGCCGAGGTCGACGACCGAGCGGCCGACGGCGACAGCACACCGAACGGCGCGAGCGGGGCCGTCGAAGGACGCGAAGAAGCCGTCGCCCACTGTGTCGAGCTCGCGCCCCCTGAAGCTGTCGAGCAGCCGGCGAATGATCGCATCGTGACTTTCGAGCGTCTCGCGCCATCGCCGGTCACCGAGCGCTGCCGCGCGCTCGGTCGAGCCGACGATGTCGGTGAAGAGAACCGTCGAGAGCACAGTCTCGGGCTCGGCCTCTCCGATGGCCGTCGGCAGGAACTGCTCGATCTCCGAGAGAGTCCGCTCGACAGCTCCGACGAACAACGTTCCGCGACCGGGGACTTCGACCCGCCTGGCGTCCGAAATCCGCTCGGCCATGTACTCGGCATCAGTCCGCATCGTCGGCCGGTGGAGGATGAGCACCGGTACGCGGATCGCGGCGAGGACGCCCCGAACGTCGACGTCCATCGCCATTCGATGGGCGGTCAGCGCGGCGCCCGGGCTCGCCCCGCAGCGCAGAACCTCGCAGAACCACTCGAACATGGCCTCGTCATGGCCGAATTCGACCGCCCATGCCTCGGCGAACTGCTTCTCGAAGAACTCTCGCGTCCCCCAACCCTGCTCCATCTCATCTAGTTGACGCTGCCATTCAGCCTCGGTCTCCCCGATCGGATAGTCGTCCGAGACGACGCCCCGTGCGAACGGCGCCCACAGCACGAGCGCTGCGACGCGCTCCGGATACGTCGCTGCGAACAGCGTGGCCATCGCCCCGGCCTCCCCGGTAGCAATCAGCACGGCCCGCCGCGAGTCGACCGCGTCCATCACGGCACGGATGTCGTCCATACGCGTCTCGAGCGTCGGCACGTCCCGAGGCCTGTCGGAGAGCCCGATTCCGCGCCGGTCGAAGCGAATGAGCCGCCCGAGCGAGGCGAGCCGCTCGAAGAAGGTCGACACGATCGGGTGCTCCAGCGTGTGCGTCAGGTGCGAGACATAGCCCGGGGCGAAGACGAGGTCGGGCGAGCCTTCGCCGAGCACGTGGTAGGCGATCGCGACGTCGCCGCTGCGCGCGTATCTGACGTCGGGGGCCGCCACGGGCGTATCCTCCCATCGTGGCCGCCACCGCAACAGAGCGGAAACTCCTGATCGGCGGCGAGTGGGTCGAGACCGGCGACTGGCAAGAGGTTCGCTCGCCCTACTCGGGCGAGGTCGTGGGACGCGTGGCCAAGTCCGGAGCGGACGAGGCGCGAGCGGCGATCAACGCGGCCGAAAGGGCCATGTCCGACCCGCTCCCGGCCCACAAGCGCGCGGAGATCCTCGTCAAGGTCGTGTCCGGGATCGCGCGCCGTCACGACGAAATCGCCGCGCAGATCGCGGCCGAGGCCGGAAAGCCGCTCAAGGCCGCCAAGGTCGAGACCAGCCGCGCGATGTCGACCTACACGTTCTCGGCAGTCGAGGCGAGGAAGCTCGCGGGCGAGGTCGTGCCGATGGACGCGGCGCAGGCGGGTGAGGGCAAGCTCGCGTTCACGCTGCGCGAGCCGATCGGGATCGTCGGGGCGATCAGCCCGTTCAACTTCCCGCTCAACCTCGTCGCGCACAAGATCGCGCCCGCACTGGCGGCCGGTTGCGCGGTCGTGCTCAAGCCGGCCGGACAGACCCCGCTCTCGGCGCTGACGCTCGCGGAGCTCGAGGACGAGGCGGGCCTGCCCCCGGGTTGGCTCAACGTCCTCGTCGGGCCCGCGAGCGAGATCGGGGACGTGCTGGTCGAAGACGAGCGCGTCAAAGCGATCACGTTCACCGGCTCCTCGGAGGTCGGCTGGGGCCTCCGTGAACGGGCGGCTAAGAAGAAGGTGCTGCTCGAGCTGGGCAACGCGACGCCGGTCATCGTCCAGGCCGACGCCGACGTCGAAGAGACCGCCTCGAAGCTCGCGGCGCATGCATTCTCGTTCGCGGGGCAAAGCTGCATCTCCGTGCAGCGCATCTACGTGCAGCAGGCGGTCTACGACGACTTCGTCGCCGGCTTCTTGCCCAAGGTCGAGCAGCTCGTCGTCGGCGACCCGGCGGACTCGGAGACGGACGTCGGCCCGGTGATCGACGAGGGCGCACGCGAGCGGATCGTGAGCTGGATCGAGGAGGCCCGCGACGGCGGAGCCGAGGTGCTCGCAGGCGGAGACCTGGACGGCGACCTGATCCGGCCGACGGTGATCGCGAACGCCGCTCCGGACTTGAAGGTCTGCCGCGAAGAGGTCTTCGGCCCCGTCTGCGTGATCAACGCGTACGACTCGCTCGACGAGGCGATCGAGCTCGCCAACGGGACGCGCTACGGCCTCCAGGCGGGGATCTTCACCACGGACATCCGCGCCGCGCTGCGGGCGGCCCAGAGGCTCGAGTTCGGGGGCGTCACGGTCAACGAGGCGCCGACCTTCCGCTCCGACCAGATGCCCTATGGCGGCGTCAAGGACTCGGGCAACACGCGCGAAGGCCCCGCGTACTCGGTGCGTGAGCTGACCGAGCAGCGCGTCGTCGTGATTGATCTCTAGGCCGATAAACTCGCGCCCCCGATGGCACGAATTCCACTGCTCGGCAGGTTCCGCAAGCGGCCCGCGGAGGATGCACCCGAGAGCGCGCCGGAGATCGAGTCGCCCGCTCCGCAACGCGCGCGCCGCGTTCCTCCTCCGGGATCTCTCAGGCGCGAGCGCAGGGCCCTTGTCCGCACGAGAGAGGAGCGCATACGCGACCTCGGTGGGTTGATGCTCGAGATGTACCGCCGCGATCAGTTCAAGCAGGACCTTCTGATCGAGCAGTGCCAGGAAGTGCTCGCAGTCGAGAGCCGGCTGCGGGAGATCGACGAGCTGCTCGAGCTCTCCGTCGCCCAGCGTCGTCAGGGCGTCGGGCACCGCTGCACGTGCGGCGCCCCGATCCAGTGGGGCTCGCACTTCTGCGCGAACTGCGGGCGCCAGATCGGGGACGAGCCCGTCGTCTCTTGCATCAACTGCGGCAATGCGCTTCCGGCGGACGCACAGTTTTGCGCCAACTGCGGGACGGCTGTCCCTACGGCGGCCGCCGACGGCGGGGAGCAGGACGACGCGCAGACGATGTACGAGCAGGCGGAGCAGCGCGCGGAGCGGCAGGGCGATCCCTGGGAGAGCTGAGTGGGCCTCCCGCCCGAGCCTCCTGAACACCAACCCGGCCCAGCAGCGGGCCCGGCCGACGAGCCCGGTCGATGCCCGCGGTGCGGGACGCCGTACGAACCGCTTCAGGAGTACTGCCTCGAGTGCGGTCTCCGGCTGCCCGTCCAACGCGGAGTCATCCCGGTGCTCGCGACAGCGTGGCGACGTCGCTTCAGGCGCTATCCCGGCGACTGGATCTGGCCCGTCCTCGGGCTCCTGATCATCGCCGCGCTCGCGGCCGCAGTCGGGATCCTGGCGACGAACGGAAACGGGTCGGCGGCGCAGACACGTGCCGAAACCCAACCTTCTGTCCCGCTTAGCACCGGAACGCTACCGACTGCGACCGAGACCTCGACGCTACCGACCGAGTCCGTCCCGACGACCGCGCCGGAGCAGCCGCCTCCCCCGCCTGCTCCGAGCTCGAACACGCTGACCGAGTGGCCGGCAGGTCAGGACGGCTGGACGATCGTGCTCTCGTCGATTCCGCAGAGCGCGGGCCGCGCCAACGCCGTCGACGCGGCTCGGAAGGCGCTGAACGCCGGGGTGACCGACGTCGGCATCCTCAACTCGTCTGAGTATTCGAGCCTGCACGCCGGCTACTTCGTGGTCTTCAGCGGCGTCTTCACCAGCGAGGCCGATGCGCGGGCCGCGCTAGACAATGCCCAGGGGAGCTATCCGCAGTCTTACGTCCGGCAGATAACCCAATAAGGGAGGCGTAGGCCCGGCCCCCGCGCGAAGCGCAGGGGGAAAGCTTCTGTGGCCACTCACTTCAGGTTTTTAAGCGGCGACTTTTGAGCGTTCCAGGTGCTGGTGCGACGGGCAGTAGTCGCGCTCGGGCAACGGAGTGCGCTGGCAGGGCTTCCCCTTGCGCGTCGTCGCGTGGCAGCGGGGGACGCCGCCGTCGAACGCCCCGGCCTCGATCTGCTCCTGGATGAATGCGACCGCGGCCGTCACACCCTCGTTCACCGCCCAGGCGACCTGCGCCTGAGCCGTGATCGGGAAGTAGCGCCGGATGTCCTGGAAGAGCGACCGTTCCGGCTTCGCGAAGTACTGCGGATCGCGGGCCAGCCGCTCCATGGTCTGCTCGCACGCCTCAAGCACCGCCTTACGGTACTCGGCCTGCTCTTTCGTCGTCACGTACGGGTCGACGAGGTCCTTGATAGAACGATAAATGGCTCGCGAGTACTGATACATACAGTGCTGGATGTGGCGGGCTCGTTCGTCCATTTCCAGTCTGCCTCGTACCTTGTTAATCCCCCGCAAAGCTCTGTTAACCGCGGATTAACCGTTCTCGCCGCCGCAGGTCGGGACCACTCTAACGCCTCTCCGGCCCTGTTACAAACTCGGGGCTGGTGTTTGCGGCTATGGCAACTTGGCACGCCCTGAAAGAATACGCGGAGCGATGTCTCACGACACCGACAAGCTCATCCGTCAGCTCTCGCTCGTGGCCTTCCTCATGGCCGAGCGGCGGCCGCTCACGGCGAGGGACGTCAAGCAGAACGTCGAGGGCTACCAGGAGATGTCGGACGAGGCGTTTGCGCGGCGCTTCTACTCGGATCGCGCCGAGCTGATCGCGCTGGGTGTTCCGCTGGACTCGCAGCGAGACGAGTTCACCGGAGAAGAGCTGTACCGACTGAGCTCGGAGCGCTACTTCCTGCCGCCGCTCGAGCTGACCGACGAGGAGCTCGCCGCGCTTCAAACCTGCCTCTATTTGCTCGAGGGCCAGTTCGCCTACGCAGAGCCGCTCCGCCTCGCGCTCCAGAACCTCGCGCTCGGGCGCCCCGGCCTCGACGGAGCGCCCACGGAGACGGCACGCGCGGTCGAGCTACACGACCCCGGCTACTCCCCAGAGCTCCCCGGCCGGCTGGCGAAGCTCGAGGGCGCGATCTCGAAGAACCGGACGCTCAAGTTCGAGTACTGGTCGATCATGCGCCAGGAGCAGCGCGAGCGCACGGTCAATCCCTACGCGCTGCTCTTCGACCGCGGCCAGTGGTACGTCGTCGGCCTCGACCTCGACGACGACCGGGTCAAGACGTTCCGCGTGTCGCGGATTCGCGGCGAGATCCGTCTCGCCACCCGACGTGAGCGCGACTTCCGGCTCGCCGAGGGGTTCGACGCCGAGGACTATCGCCAGGGTCCGCCGTGGCAGGTGGGCGCGACGAAGGGCGAGGCGCAGATCGAGGTCGCCGGAGACACGGCTTGGTGGGTCGACCGCCTATTTGGGCGGCACGGGCGGATCGAGGACGGCGTCTTCTTCACGGCGTACGCCGATCTCGGCCAGCTCTCCTCCTGGATCCTGCGGCAGGACGGACGGGCGGTGCCGCTCGCGCCCCCGGAGCTGCGGCGCCAGGTGCGCGCAGACCTCGACCTAGTCCACAAGCGCCACGCGGGCAAACCGCCGAGGATCGCCGCCGAGGCGGCAGAGGCGGCCGCCGACGAGGAGGAGCGTCCCGCGAGCCCCGTGCCGCCGGAGCGCTTCGGGCTCCTGCAGGCGCTGCTCGCATACCTGCTCGACCGCTGTGGCGACGACACGCACGCTGTGATCCCCGCCGCGGACATCAGCGCGCGCTTCAACATCCCGCCGGAGTCGATCGAGGAGCACCTCCAGCTCCTGAACCTCGTCAACTTCGGCGGCGGCTGCTACGCGGTCTACACCGAGCTCCACGGCGACCAGGTCCACGTCGAGAAGGAGCTCTTCGGCGACACGTTCCGCTCGCCGCCCCGGCTGACTCCACTCGAGGCGCGCGCGATCCGGCTCGCCCTCGAGTTCGTCGGCCCGATGATCGCGGCCGACGCACACACCCCGCTGGAGCGTGTCCGCCAGAAGCTCGAGGAGACCTTCGGCGAGTTCGACCTCGGCCAGACGCCGGAGCCCCGGTCCGCGCGGGCCGAGGAGAAGCTCATCGGGACGCTCAGCGAGGGCATCCGCCAGCACCGCGTGGTCGAGATCGAGTACCAGAAGGAGGGCGAGGACACGCTCTCGACGAGGCTCGTCGAGCCGCACGTCATCGAACGGCAGCTCCCGTTCTGGTACGTCCACACGTGGGACCGCACGCGGGACGCTCAGCGCTCCTTCCGGCTCGACCGGATGCGCAGCGCTCGCCTACGGCGCGAGACGTTCGAGCCCCGCGACGGCTTCCGCCCCGACCACCTGGGCAGCGCCGGCGTCGTGGCGAGAATCTGGTACTCGAAACGGATCGCCCGCTGGAAGGCCGAGGAAGGCGCACGGCTGCTTTCGGACGGCGCGGCCCTTGCGGACAAGGCCGTTGGCAGCGAGGAGTGGCTCGTGGGCGAGATCCTGGCCGACCGCGGCGAAGCCGTCCTGCTTGAGCCCGACGACCTCCGCAAGCGCGTCGCGGGCCGCGCGAAGGCGCTGGCGCGTGAGCTGCGCGTCAGCCGCGTCGCCGCGAAGGCCTAGCTGCGTCAGCTGCGCTCGACGGGCAACTCGAGCGTGAACGTCGTGCCGCGGCCGTCTCCCGTCCGCACGTCGAGCGAGCCGCCGTGGGCCTCTGCGATCGACCTCGCGATGAAGAGCCCGAGGCCCGTCCCCGGCTTCGCGTGCTCGCCGGTCACGCGCCCGAACTTCTCGAAGACGAGCGCATGGTGCTCGGGAGCGATTCCGGGCCCGC
>JBKPQP010000192.1:0-7328 GCA_046734155.1 Actinomycetota bacterium
CGACCGCACGAGCGCCCGCAGCGCCTCCGGGTTTCTCGCCGCTTTCCCGGAGCCGCCGTAGACGATGAGCTCCTCCGGCCGCTCGGCGACCTCGGGATCGAGGTTGTTCAGCAGCATCCGCAGGGGCGCTTCGGTCGACCAGGAGCGCGCGTTCAGCTCCGTCCCGCGCGGCGCACGGATCGCCGAGAGATCGCCGCAGAGGGCCTCGACCGTCGCGTCGACGGAGCTGGTCGCGCTCACGGCTGTTGCCGCTCCGCTTCTCGTTCACGCGAACGGATCCGCCACCACGTGTACGCGGTGGCAAGCAGGAACGCCGCCACGCCGCCGGACAGCGAGCGCACGAGGCCGCTGCCCGTCGCGTACGCGATCACGAAGACCAACGCGCCGAGACCGGCGTAGGCGAGGGCGCTGTCGCGGTACGGCCGCTTGGATTTGTGGCGGGCCGGGTTCGTGCCGTTGCCGCTGGTCACCGCAGCTCCCCCGCCTCAGCCTCGACCGCCTCCACGAACGATCCGTCGCAAACAGCGTCGGCGACGGCCTCGATGTCGGGAGTCAGCGGCCGGTCGTCCCGCAGCCGCGGCGACAGCGATCGCACGAACTCCCGCGCTGCCCGCACGCCGACCCCGGGTTGCAGCGGCGCGAGGAACTCGACACCCTGCGCGCCGGCGAGCAGCTCGATCGCGAGCACACGTTCCCCGTTTTCGAGCACTTGCCAGGCCTTCAGGCCGGAGGCGTTTCCCATTGAGACGTGATCCTCCTGCCCGGCGCTCGTCGGGATCGAGTCTACGGCGGCCGGGTGCGCGAGGACCTTGTTCTCGCTCACCAGCGAGGCCGCGACGTACTGCGGGATCATGAAGCCCGAGTTGAGCCCGCCGTCGCCGGTCAGGAAGGCCGGCAGGCCACCGGAGAGGCTCGGGTTCACCAGCCGCTCCACCCGCCGTTCGGCGATGTCGGCGAACTCCGAGACCGCCATCGCCAGGGCATCGAGCGCGAACGCGAGCGGCTGCCCGTGGAAGTTCCCGTTCGAGACGAGCATGCGGTCCTCGACGAGCACGAGCGGGTTGTCCGTCGCGGCGTTCAGCTCGGTCGAGACGGTTCTCGCCGCGTAGTCGAGCAGATCGCGCGAGGCACCGTGCACCTGCGGCGCACAGCGCAGCGAGTACGCGTCCTGGACCTTGTCGCACCAGCGGTGGGACTCGTTGATGGCGGAGTCCTCGAGCAGCTGGAGCACGTTCGCCGCCGAGTCGGTCTGGCCCTGGAGCGGGCGGAGGGCATGCACCTGTGGCAGGAAGCTCGTGCGGGAGCCCTGGAGCGCTTCGAGCGACTGGGCGCAGGCGATGTCGGCCACCTTCGCGAGTCGGCGGGCTCGCACGACGCCCAGGGCGCCGAACGCGGCCATGAACTGCGTGCCGTTGACGAGGGAGAGCCCCTCCTTTGCTTGCAGCCGGACGGGCTCGAGGCCGACTTCCGCCAGTGCCTTCGCTCCGGACAGGCGCAGGCCGTCGACCGTCGCCTCGCCCTCCCCGATCAGAGGCAGCGCGAGGTGCGCGAGCGGCGCGAGATCGCCGCTGGCGCCGACCGAGCCCCGGCTCGGCACGTGGGGGAGGACGCCGCGGTTGAGGCACTCGACGAGCAGCTCGACGGTCTGGATCCGCGCTCCCGAGTAGCCCTTTGCAAGCGCGTTTGCGCGAAGCAGCATCGCTGCACGAACGATCTCGTCCGGGTAGGGCTCGCCGACCCCGCAGGCGTGGCTCCGCAGCAGCCGGAGCTGCAGCTCCTCGGTCAGCTCCTCGGGAATCGAGCGCGAGACGAAGCGCCCGAAGCCGGTGTTGACGCCATACGTGTGCTCTTCGCGGCCGTGCGCGGCCTGTTCGACGATCTCGCGCGCCGCAGCCATTCGCTCCCGCGCCGAGTCGGCGAGGCTGACCGTCCGGCCGCCGAGCGCGACCTCCCAGACGTCGTCCAGAACGAGATCGTCGCCCGTCAGCGCCTTGCTCTCGATCACGCGGCGAGTGTATCCCGCACCTGCGGTGGCTCCCGGCGGCGCGAGCGCCCCTCAGTACGGTTCGCCCGGCCTCCTCCCCGAGGCGAGCGTATCGGTGAAGTCCGCGCGCGTCTGTGCCGGATTCGTGACGAAATCGTGACGTCCGCCCCGCCGTTCGCCGACCGTCAGTCCAGGAGCCGCAGCTCCAGCACGCGCGAGGCGTCGAAGCCGTCGATGTGCAGCGCCGCACCGGCGGCGGCGGCGGCGGCCCCCGCCGGCATCAGTCCGACAAGCTCGGACCCGACCACGTCCACCCCGCGTGCCGCAGCTTCCGTCTCGACGCGCGCAACGATGTCGTGCAACGCCGCGGCCTCCCAGTCCTCGACGTTCATGCTCACCTGCACGAGCCCGGCCGACGGGAGGTCGAGCCCGAGCGCCCGCACGCCCGCAAAGCCGCCGCCGCGCTCGCGCACCAGAGCCGCGATCTCCCGCGCCGCTTCGAGTGAGCCGCGCAGGTTCACGTTGAACGCGATCAGCGGCCGGCGCACCCCGACCAGCACGCCGCCCGCGGACTCCGACAGCCGCCGGGGCCCGAACTCCGGCGCGAGCTCTCCGGCGTCCACGCGCCGCTGCAGCTCCTCTGGCCCACCACTACGGAAGAACGCCGGGCCGCGGCCATCGCCGAGGTCGCCGTACATGAACACGGGCAGCGAGAGCTCCTCACCCACCCGCCGCGCCAGGGCAAGCGCCGCCCCGCGCGCCGCCTCTGCGTCCGCGGGGTCGAGCGGCACGACGGGCACGACATCCGCCGCGCCGATGCGCGGGTGTGCCCCCTCGTGCCGCCGTAGGTCGATGAGCTCCGCGGCGCAGGCGATCCCCGCGAGCAGCGCCTCGACGAGCTCCTCGGCCGACCCGACGAGCGTGAAGACCGAGCGGTTGTGATCCGTGTCCGCGTGGACGTCGAGCAGCCGGGCCTGGGACCCGAGGGCGTCGGCGAGCGCGTCGATGGTCGTACGGTCTCGCCCCTCCGAGAAGTTCGGGACGGACTCGAGCGGCCGCACCACGCGCGTAGTCTAGGAACGTGAAGGCGTACTACGACCGCCGTGCGCCGGAGTACGACGACTGGTGGCGTGGCTCCGGTCTCTTCGCCGATCGCGACCGTCCCGCCTGGAACGAGGAGGTCGAGGCGCTCTGCAGCGCGATCGCATCACTCGAGCCCACTCGCACGCTCGACGTCGCCTGCGGAACCGGGTTCCTCACCCGCCACCTGCGCGGCGAGGTCGTCGGCCTCGACCAGAGCGAGAGCATGCTCGAGGTGGCGCGCCGCCAGGCATCGAGCGCCACCTTCGTCCGTGGAGACGCGCTGTCGCTCCCTTTCGACGACGGAGCCTTCGAGCGCGTCTTCACCGGTCACTTCTACGGTCACCTCGAGCCGGAGCAGCGCGAGCGCTTCGTCGCCGAGGCCCGCCGCCTGGCGCCCGAGCTGGTCGTCGTCGACTCCGCCCTGCGTGAGGGCGTCGAGCCCGAGGAACAGCAGGAGCGCGTCCTCAACGACGGCTCGCGCTGGGAGGTCTACAAGCGCTACTTCGAGCCGGATGCGCTCGCCCGCGAGCTCGGCTCCGGCCGGACGCTGTTCGCGGGCCGCTGGTTCGTCGCCGTCCGCTCTTGACGCGGCGGCGCTCGCGCTACCGCTCCATCGCCTCTCTTCAGCGCGATCAGCGCGTCTGCCGCGCGTGCGCCGAGGCCGGCTACCCGCTCGAGTCGCTCTCGATCGTCCAGCCGTATGAGGGCCAGCGCGCCTACATGTTCGGCCAGGCGCCGGGCGCGGTCGAGGGCGAGCAGCGTCGCCCGTGGCGCGGCAGAGCAGGCCGAACGCTGCGACGGTGGCTCGAGCTCGACGAGGACGACTTCTACGCGACCTTCTACTGCGCCTCGGTGACGCGCTGCTATCCGGGCAAGGCGCCGACCGGCCGCGGTGATCGCACCCCGACGCCGCGTGAGCAGGAGCTCTGCGCGTTCTGGCGCACCTGGGAGCTCGAGCTCATCCGGCCGCGCCTGATCGTCCCGGTCGGCGGGCTGGCCGTTCGGCGGCTACTTGGGCTGAAGAGCGTGACCGAGTGCGTCGGCCGGCACTTCGAGCACGACGGTGCGACGGCGATCCCACTCCCCCACCCGTCCGGTGCAAGCAGCTGGTTCAACGACCCGGTGAACCGCGCCCGGGTCACCGAGGCCGCCGGCCTGATCCGGGCCGAGCTGCACCGGCTCGACCTCGAGCGTGGCGGCGAGGCAAAGGCCCGGCGCTAGATTTCGAGGGTGCAGGAGACACCCCGCTATCGCAAGACGTTCGCGCGGTTGCTGGGGTTCCTTCGGCCCTACAAGGTCTCGCTGATCGTCTCGATCGTGCTGGCCGCGGGGTCGCAGGGTGCCGCAATCGCGCTCATCTGGCTGACGAAGAACGTCATCGACGACGCGCTCGCCCAGCGTGACCGCGAGAAGCTCTGGCTCTACGTCGGCGCGGTCATCGCCTGCGGGATTCTGCGTGCCTCGCTGATGGCGGCCCGCCGCCTGATCTCCGGCCGCCAGGCGCTCGCGGTCGAGATGGACATGCGGCAGGGACTCTTCACGCACCTCGTCCGGCTGTCGTTCGGTTTCTACGACCGCCACCAGACCGGACAATTGATGTCGCGCGCGACCGTCGACCTCCAGGGCGTCCGATTCTTCCTCGGCTACGGCCTGATCTTCCTCTTCCAGAACGTGATCACCGTCGTGTCGGTGACGGTCGTGCTGCTCGTGTTCGAGTGGAAGCTCGCACTGATCGCGCTGGCGATCACGCCGGTGCTCGTCGTTCTCGCCTACCGCTACAGCCACATCGCCCACCCGACCCTGCGCGAGGTGCAGCAGAAGCTCGCCGATGTCGCGACGGTGGCGGAGGAGAACATCGTCGGCGTCCATGTCGTGAAGTCGTTTGCGCAGGAGCCGCAGGAGTCGGCGAAGTTCCAGGCGCGGTCGGAGGCGGTCTTCCGGGAGACCGTGAAGGCGAACCGGCAGCGCGCAACGTACGTGCCGTTCATCTCCTGGGTGCCGCTGTTGGCACAGGCCGCCGTCTTGCTCGTCGGGGCCCGGATGGTGACGAGCGGTGAGCTCACGGTGGGCGGGTTCGTAGCCTTCAACCTCTACCTCGGCATGCTCGTGATGCCGCTGCGCTCGCTCGGAATGTGGATCGGGCAGGCCCAGCGCGCGACCGCCTCGGGCGAACGGATCTTCCAGATCATGGACGAGCCGCCCGAGATCGCCGAGCGACCAGGCGCGGCGGCGCTGCCGGATGGGCCAGGCGAGGTGCGCTTCGAGAACGTGCGCTTCGAGTACCTCGAGGGGCGGCCCGTGCTCGAGGACGTCGACCTCGAGATCGCGCCCGGCCGCACGATCGCGCTGATCGGCCAGACCGGCTCCGGCAAGACGACCCTCACGTCGCTCGTACCGCGCTTCTACGACGTCACCGGCGGACGCGTGTTGCTCGACGGAGTGGACGTGCGCAAGGTCACGCTGCGGTACCTGCGGCACGCGGTTGGCGTGATCCCGCAGGACCCGTTCCTGTTCTCGGCGAGCGTGCGCGAGAACATCACCTTCGGCGCGCCTTACCTCGGCGACGACGAGGTCGAGCGGATCGCGCGGCTCGCACAGGCCCACGAGTTCGTCGCCGAGCTGCCGGACGGCTACGACACGGTGATCGGAGAGCGCGGGATCACACTCTCCGGAGGCCAGCGGCAGCGGCTCGCGATCGCGCGGGCGCTCGCAGTTGACCCGCGGGTCTTGATCCTCGACGACGCGACCGCTTCCGTGGACGCGACCACGGAGGCGAAGATCCGAGTCGGCCTGCGCGAGGCGATGCGCGACCGGACGACGCTGATCATCGCTCACAGGCTCTCGACCATCGCCCTCGCCGACGAGATCGTCGTGCTCGACGAGGGCCGCATCTGCGCCCGCGGCACGCACGACGAGCTGCTCGGGACGAGCGCCGTGTATCGCGACATCTACGAGCACGGCCTGCTGGAGCGTCAGTTCGCCGACGCGGTCGAGGCGCGGGTGAACGAAGAGGAGCTGGGCGAGGAAGCGCTGGAGGCGGCGTCATGAGCCGCAGCCTGGTCCTGTGGGCAAACCAGCACGATGTCGGCGCACCTACGTCACCGACACGTGCGCCGAGCCTGGGTATCGTCGCCACCGAGGGCGGCGGGATCAACCCCACCCTCTTAATGGGTGGGGGTGCGGGGGTACCGCCTCACGGCGAGCGTGGTGGGAGGCCGGCATGAGGGTCTGGCAGTCCGGCGGGCACCTGATGCGCGAGCGCGGCGCGCAGGTCGAGGACTGGTCCTGGCAGCGCACGCGACGGCGGCTCGGGATGCTGTTACGGCTCACGCGCCCGTACAAGACGCGCACCCTCCTCTCCGTCGTGGCACTCCTCGTCGCCACCGCGACGGCGCTGGCGCCGCCGTACCTGTCCAAGTACGCCGTGGACGAAGGGATCGCGCAGGACGACCTGACGAAGCTCTGGTGGATCGTCGGCGCCTTCCTCGTCGCCGGCCTTCTCAACTGGGGCATGAGCTACGCGCAGACCTACCTCACCGGCTGGGTTGGCGAGCGGATCCTGGCCGACCTGCGGAACCGGCTCTTCGACCACCTCCAGCGCCTCTCGCTCGGTTTCTACGAGCGCAATCGCGCGGGCGTGATCATCAGCCGCCTCACCAACGACGTCGAGGCGATCGACCAGCTCGTCACCGACGGCGTCACCAGCCTCGTCCAGAACACGCTGACGCTGATCGGGACGGCGATCCTGCTCTTCATCCTCGACTGGCGGCTCGCGCTGGCGACGCTCGTCGTGATCCCGTTCATGAGCGTCGCGACGGCGATCTTCCGCACCCGTTCTGCGCGCGCGTACTCGCAGGTGCGGGAGCGGCTCGGCCTCGTCACGGCGACCCTCGCCGAGGACATCGCGGGCATGCGCCAGATCCAGGCATTCACGCGCGAGGAGACGAACATCCGCAACTTCGGCGCGGTTACGGAGCGCTACCGCGAGTCGAACATGCAGACGGTCATCCTGAACGGCATCTACTTCCCGTTCGTCGACCTGCTCTCGACGGTCGCGCTGTCCGTCGTCCTCGGCTTCGGTGGCTACCTCTACTTCCACGATGAGATCACGCTCGGGACGCTGTTCGCCTTCATGCTCTATGTGCAGAACTTCTTCGACCCGGTGCAGCAGCTCTCCCAGCTCTACGGGACGTTCCTCTCGGCCACCGCGGCGCTGGACAAGATCGTCGACGTGCTCGACAAGGAGCCCGAGGTGGTCGAC
>JBKPQP010000193.1:0-3076 GCA_046734155.1 Actinomycetota bacterium
TCTGCGCAACGGCGTTCAGGAGGTCGTCGCCGACGGGCTCCCATCGAACGCGCCGGCCGGTGGGAACGGCGCGGTCGGCCCAGCCAACGTCGCTCTCGAGGGGGGCCACCTCTTCGTGACCGACGGGCTTGGCGCGAATCCGCTGAATCCGGCGATCCAGCCGTTCCGGGCTCTCGGCCAGGGCTGGCTGATCAAGGTCCACCCGAACAGCCACTGGGACCCGGTCCTGGACATCTCCGCGTTCGAGGCGGCGGAGAATCCGGTCGGGCCACCGGACACCAACCCGTACGGGCTCATCAACACGGGCGGGCACCGCGTTTTGACCGATGCGGGCGGCAACGACCTGCTCGAGGTCCACGGCAACCACGTCCAGCTGCTTGCGACCTTCCCGTCGCGACCGCAGCGCAACACGGATGCGGTGCCCACGACAGTGGCGCAGGGACCTGACGGCAGCTATTACGTCGGCGAGCTCTCCGGCGCCCCGTTCAACGTCGGGGCGGCGAACGTGTACCGGGTTTCGGGGGGCCAGGCGACGGTCTTCTGCTCCGGCTTCACGGCGGTCATCTCGATCGCGTTCGGCCCGGACGGGCACCTCTACGTGCTGCAGTTCGCGAGCGCGCCGGGCCTGACGGGGCCGGGCGTCCTCTACCGGATCGACTCGGGCTGCACGAAGACGCCCGTGGTGACGGACCTGTTCACTCCCGGCGGCGTCGTTTTCGGCGACGACGGTGCCGCGTACATCAGCCAGGGCAGCATCCTCGCGTCAGGTGGAACCGTCTGGCGCTTCGAGCTCGGGCCCTAGCCCCTCGAGCTGCCATTCGCGTCCGTACGTCCGCGTCTTCCGCCGAGTGCGGAGGCGCGGACGGCGGCGCGGTGGGAGCAAAGCGACGATTCGCCCACGCATCCTCAACGCGCGCGCCACGGCGGCCTGGAGCGCGCGCGGCGGTCGCGGGAACCCGAAGGCCTCGAGTAGCGGTTCGTCCATGAGCGCGTAGATCGCCTGCGATCCGAAGCGCCGCGGCAGGCCCGGGAACCAGGCGAGGAACATCTCGCGCGTCGCGCGCCCGACCCGTTCGCTGGCTTCGGTGCGACGAAAGTGCTCGTGCTCGTAGTCGTCGTTGTAGCGCTCGAGCTCCTCGAAGCTCGCCGGAATGTCCGTGATCGCCATCCTCCGGCCGATCTCGCGCCAGTACTCGAAGGTCGCCAGCTTCTCCGTCTCGATCAGCGCTCGCCAGCCGAAGCGCGCGTTCCAGCGAATCGGCTCGAAGACGAAGGACGAGAGCACGTACAGGAAGTCCTCGTTCGCGATCTCGAAGCGCCTGTGGATGCGGTTCATGTGCTGCAGAGCTCGCGTGCCCGCCTCGCTGTCGTAGCCCTCCTCGACGATGGTCGACAGGATCAGGTCCGTGTCGTCGTAGCGCTTCTGCGCGGAGCGGGCGAACTCACCCGTCCGGTCGAGGAGCTCTGCGATCGACGGCACCGCGAACGTCCGGAACAGCGCGAGCTCGAGCGAACGCGTCGTGTCCCACGGAAACTCGAAGCACGTGTCGAGGTAGACGATCCGCGAGTGGTGGGCCACGGGGTCGAGCCCGCGAATCTCGCGCAGATAGGGCGACTCGCCCACGACGAGCACGCTAGTCCTTCCTGCAAGCTACGGGGATGAAGAGCCGCTCGGTCTGGATCGCCGTGTTCGTCGGCATCATCGTTCTCGGGCTGGGCGCGTCGGTCGTGACCGCGTTCGTAACAGACAACGGCAAGGCGCCAGAAGGCACCACGACCGTCTCGGCCTCCGACACGTTCGACCTGCCGATCGGCTTGCAGAGCGACACGCTCGCGCTGGCCAAGCATCAGGGAGACCTGTTAGTCGGGATGGCCGCGCAGCCGGGCGGGCCGGTGGAAGTCGCGGTCGTTCGCGGCGACACGCCTCTGGCCGGTGATGCGGTTCGGGTCGCCGTCGACGGCGCCGACCGCCCGACCGAGTCGTGTGGAACAGGCTGTTCTCGTGTCGAGGCCGCCGTGCTCAAGGGCCGGCCGAGCCGAATCACGGTGAACGCCGGGTCGACACCGGTCTCGTTCCAACTGCCTGGGTCGCTGCCCGCTTCGGGCGAGGCGGCATTCGACCGCGCGAGAAAGACGATGGCCGCGCTCCGGTCGTACACGTTCACGGAACGGCTTACCTCGGGCGGTCCGATCGTGGTCACGCGTCTGGCCGTCCAGGCTCCGGACCGGCTGAGCCTGCATACGAACAGCGGCTTCCGCTCGGTGATCATCGGCCGCAAGCGCTGGGACTATCTCGACGGTCGCTGGCAGGAGACCCCGTTCCCAGGCCTGAACGCGCGCGAATTGCTGATGTGGTACGGCGCGAAGAACCCGCGTGTCGTGCGGCGGCTGCCGAACGGGGACGTGCAGCTCTCCGCATACGGGCTAAAGCCGGTGCCCGCGTGGTTCCGGCTGACCGTCGAGCCCTCCGGCCGGGTCGCCGAGGCCGAGATGACGGCCCCCGCGCACTTCATGCTCCACCGGTACAGCGACTTCGACAGCGCCCCTGCGATCGAGCCGCCGCAATGAGCCATCACCGTCATGAGCATGCGTACCGGGCCGACAGCCGGCGCGCGCTCGCCATCGTCCTCGCGCTCACCGGCGTCTACACGGTGTGCGAGATCGTAGGCGGCTGGCTCACGGGCAGCCTCGCCCTGCTCGCGGACGCGGGGCACATGCTCGGGGACTCTGCCGCGCTCGGCGTCGCGCTCGTTGCAGCGTGGCTGGCTGGGCGCCCGGCGACTCCCGAGCGGAGCTTCGGCTACCGCCGGGCGGAGATTCTCGCCGCGCTCGCGAACGGCGTCGCGCTGGCGGTGATCGCGATCTGGGTCTTCATCGAGGCGGTGCGGCGGCTCGACAACCCGCGGGAGATCCTCGGCGGCTGGATGCTCGCGGTCGCGCTGATCGGGCTCGTCGTCAATGCAGTCGCGGCGGTCATCCTCTCGCGCGCAGGCGACAACCTGAACGTCCGCGCTGCGCTGCGCCACGTCCTCGCGGATCTCGCGGGGTCGGTCGGCGTGGCGGTGGCCGCCGTGGT